>JAZRBQ010000146.1:0-17594 GCA_045635145.1 Acutalibacteraceae bacterium
TAAACGGCGTTAAATATTATAACGACTCTATCGCTTCTAGTCCTACAAGAACTATTGCAGGACTCAAGGCATTCCCCCAGAAAGTCTGGCTTATTGCGGGTGGATATGATAAGCACATCCCTTACGAGCCTATGGTGCCTTACGTAATCGACAAGGTAGAAAAATTGCTCCTTTGCGGTGCTACCGCCGAAAAAATAAAAACCGCCGTTTTAAATGACAAAAACTACAACGGCAACCCTGAAATTATAATGGTGGATGACATTGCAGAAGCTGTAGATTATGCCCATAAAAACACCAAAAGCGGCGATATTGTAACACTTTCACCCGCTTCGGCAAGCTTTGATAAATTCCCCAACTTTGTCGCTCGCGGCAACTATTTTAAGGAGTTAGTAAATAAACTGTGATGAATACTAAAGATTTACTTTTTACAATATCAAACCTTGACAGTATCGGTAGCATTACCGAAGTTCAGGACAAGGTTTTAGAAATACTTTCCCCCTATTGCAAAACCGAAATAATGGCGGATAACAATATTCTGGGCTTTTTGAAGGGCGAAAGCGACTATACAATTATGCTTGATGCCCATATCGACCAAGTGGGCTTTGTGGTAACCAACGTTGATGACAACGGCTTTTTAACCGTGGCAACCGTAGGCGGTGTTGATATCCGCGCGTTGCCGTCACGCACCGTTACAGTTCACGGCAAGGAAAAAATCAGCGCAGTATTTTGCGCAACCCCGCCCCACCTCGCAAGCGGAGAAGTTGAATACAGCGATATTTCGGCTATTAAGCTTGATACCGCCTTGGGCAAAAAAGCTAAAGAAATCGTATCATTGGGCGATTACGTAACATTTAACACAGAAGCTTTTTGTCTATCAGACGATATAGTTTGCGGACGTTCCTTTGACGACCGCGCAGGCGTTGTAGCCTTGCTTGAAACCGCTCGTCGTCTTTCGGGCAAGACTTTGCCTGTGAATGTAATATTTGCATTTTCTACCGCTGAAGAATTAGGTCTTCGCGGTGCAAAAACCGCTTCCTTTAAAGCCGACCCACAAGAAGCCATTGCCATTGACGTTACCTTCGGTGACGGACCCGACGTATCAAGTGATGAATGTTGCAAATTGGGTAGCGGTGCTATGATCGGGCTTTCCCCCGCATTAAGCCGTGATGTTGGCAAAAAGCTTATTACACTTGCCAAAGAAAATAATATCCTCCACGATTTAGAGGTTATGGGTGAGCATACAGGCACCAATGCCGATGCTATTGGTATTTCGCGCGAGGGTGTTAAAACCACCACCGTTTCAATTCCGCTTCGCAATATGCATTCGGCGGTTGAAACATTAAATATTAACGACATTACCGCAGTTTGCGATTTGTTAGAAAAATATATACTTTCAGGAGGTGTTTTAAATGACTGATTTATTAAAACGCCTTTGCACCCTTGATGCCACAGCAGGCGACGAAAATGCCGTTCGCAATTTTATAATAGCTGAAATCAAGGATTATTGTGATTATAAAATCGACAATTTAGGTAATATCATCTGCTTCAAAAAAGGTGCCAAAACACCGCTTAAAAAGGTTATGCTTGACGCCCACATGGACGAAGTAGGCCTAATTATCACTTCGATTACCGAAGGCGGATTTTTAAAGTTTTCGACAGTTGGCGGTATTGACGTATCCGCCCTTATGTTCAGAAGCGTTAAAATAAACGGCGAAACAAACGGTGTTATAGGTGGTAAAGCATTCCACTTGGTATCTGCCGACAGCCGTAAAAAATTGCCAAAAGAAAGTGGCCTTTATATTGATATCGGTGCCACTTCAAAAGCCGAAGCGCTCGAAAAAATTTGCCTTGGCGACCGTGCAGTAATGACAAGCGAGTTTGAAATTTTAGGTGAAAATATAAAATCCAAAGCTCTTGATGACCGTATCGGCTGTGCTACCCTTATTTCTCTTTTAAAGGAAGACGCCGAATACGATTTTTACGCCACCTTTACAACAGGCGAAGAAATTGGTCTTCGCGGTGCAAAAGTTGCAACCTTTGCGGTTAATCCCGATAGCGCAATTGTGCTTGAAGGCACACCCGCCGCCGATATTGCCGATGTTCCAACCGATAAAACAGTTTGCACTTTAGGACAAGGTGTTGCCGTTTCGTTTATGGATAGGTCAACTGTTTACGATAAGGAATACTTTAACGCCGCCCTTTCAAGCGGTATTAAATGCCAAGTAAAGCGCGCGGTTGCCGGCGGTAACAATTCGGGCAGCGTACATCTAACACGCGAAGGCGTTCGCACTATTGCCCTTTCGGTACCGTGTAGATATATCCACACCGCAAACAGCATTGCGAACACCGAAGATATTGAAAACCAAAAAGCATTAGCCAAATATATGCTTTTAGGTATTTGCAGCGGCGATATTAAATGATTACCCTAACAAAAACTATCCCTACTATCGACTGTCTTTCGGCAGAAGCCGTGAAAATTCACTGCCTTTTTGATAGTTACAAAAATGACAACAGCGTACTTTTTTGGGTGCAGGACCAAGATAAAGCCATAATTTCTATGACCGATGGCAATATGATTATTTGGAACAAAAACGCCGATTTAGAAGAACTTGCAAACTTTGTAGCGGTTCTTAACCCCGCTTGTATTTTTAGCGACCGTGAAACTCTAAAGGCGTTAGACAGGCTTCCGCCCGAAAATATAAACATTATGCACCGCAAGGCTGATATTTTGGGTAAAAGCGACGGCGACACCCTTTCGAGTAAAGAAATTTATGATTTACTTGACGTTAAGGGATTATCGCTACCCGACTATCCGTATTTTGCGGTGGATTATTGCAAAAGGCTAAACCACGGTTTTGCAAATTACTTTGCAATAAAAGAAAAATGCGCTGTAATCACCTTTAACACAGGCGATTATGCTATTATCAACGGACTTTCAAGTAGAGAAAAAGGCTACGGCAGTATTGCTTTAAAAGCCGCTTTGCAAAAAAATTACGGCAAAGATTTTTTGGTTTGTTGTAGGAATAGTGTAAAAGAATTTTATGAAAAAAACGGATTTAAAAAATTATATAACGCAGGTTATTGGGTGAAAAATAATGAATATAAATAACTTTTTTAAGATTGACGAAAAATTAATCACGCTTGATAAAGCCGCTTTGGATTCATGCCAATCACAGTTTGGCAGTATTGACCAAACCACCGAATACAATCAGTTAAAGGTTTTAAAGGCATTTATCGACAACGGCGTAAGCGAATCTTATTTTACCGCTTCTACAGGCTATGGCTATGACGACCGCGGCCGCGAAATTTTAGAAAAAGTAATGGCGCAATGTATGGGCGCCGAAGATTCCCTTATGCGCCACAACTTTGTATCGGGCACACACACCTTAACAGTAGCACTTTTCGGTATTTTGCGTCCTAACGATAAGGTTTTAGTGCTTACAGGTCGCCCTTATGACACCATTACAGGTGTTTTTGGCATAGACGAAAAAACCGACGGCTCACTTGCTGACTTTGGTGTAGAATATCATCAGGTTGATTTAAAAGCCGACGGCACACCAGATTTAGACGAAATTAAAAACCGTCTTTCTAACGACAACTTTAAAATGGCATACATTCAGCGTTCACGCGGTTATTCAACCCGCCCAACGCTCACTATCGACGATATTGAAGTGCTTTGCAAAATTGTAAAAGAAGTATCGCCAGAAACTGTTATTATGGTTGACAACTGCTACGGCGAATTTGTTGAAACCAAGGAACCGACAGAGGTTGGTGCCGACATTATTGCAGGCTCGCTTATTAAAAACCCAGGCGGCGGTATTGCACCCACAGGCGGTTATATCGCGGGACGAAAAGATTTAATTGAAAAATGCTCCTACCGCCTAACCTGCGCAGGTGTTGGCAAAGAAGTTGGTGCTACACTCGGCCATTCAAGAGAGCTCTACTTAGGTTTATTCTCAGCTCCACACGTTGTTGGCGAAGCTCTTAAAACCGCTATTTACACCGCCGCTTTATTCAGCAGTCTTGGATATGAAGTATCCCCAAAGGTAGATGAAAAACGTGGCGACATTATTCAATGTGTAACCCTTAACACCGCCGACAATTTGGTGGCTTTTTGCCAAGGTATGCAAAGTGGCGCACCCGTTGATTCATTCGTAGTGCCTGAGCCTTGGGATATGCCGGGCTACACCGACCCCGTTATAATGGCGGCAGGCGCGTTCACACTCGGCGCTTCTATTGAACTTTCGGCCGACGGTCCCTTACGCCCACCCTATGCCGCTTGGATGCAGGGCGGTCTTAACTTCCACAGCGCACACGCGGGCGTGCTTTTAGCCGCACAAAAAATGCTTGAAAAAATCGGGAGCAAATAAGTATGAAACAAATTTTTGAAGGTAATGTTTACGATATTTTGCCAATGCCTAACGGTGTGATTTTCTCCTACTGTAAGGAAGCCACCGAAACCGAGGTTACCGTATCTTATAAAATGATTTCTTTTGAAAACGGACGTATTAGCGACGTTGCGAAGAACATCTATCTTATGACAAAATTCGGCCACAATTATAAAGAAATTATAAAGCATTGCGACAACTATATAACCGCAAAATCAATTATTTTGCCCAGCGGAAAGGTGTTTTTACTTTTATCGGACGGCACAACAAAATTAGTTGATACCGATTCTACTGTAACTTGGCAAGGCAATTTTACCTACCGCACCTTCGCCGCATCGGATATTATTGTTCATAAAAATTCGGTTTGGGCAACCTTCCCCGACTGCAACGTTTTGCTTCGCTACAGCCTTAATACTATGCGCGAAGAACTACGTATAGGCGGTAATAAATCCCCCTTTCAAGAGCCTAAAAGTATGTTTTTAGAAGGCAATACGGTCACCGTTTGTAATAAAGGCTCTAAAAAGCTTACTCAAGTAAACCTTGAAAGCTATATAGTTTTGGAAGACCAAGTCTTCGAAGAAGAGGTTTTGCAATACCTTAAAGCCGATATTTACCGCTTCGTTATTTTAGAATCAGGACTTTATATGATATAAAAAACCACCAAGGAGAAAAATCTCCTTGGTGATTTTTTTAAAATTCAATACCTTTTGGAAAGGCTTCCTTTCGCATTATGCCCCACATTTTATCAATATAAGAAAGGGTGTAAAAATTTTCATAATAATGATAGTAAAATGCGCCCTTTAAGGTCATTTCATAAATGCCGTTTTGCTCTTTAATAAAGCCTAACCGTTTGGCAAGCCACAACTCAAAACCATACATTTTCTTAAGTGACACGCCAAAAAACTTTTCAAAATCCTTTGGATTTACCCTTGTGCTATACGCGGTCCAAAATAACCAATAAATCATTCTTTGGCGCTTTGTAAACCTGATTGTCAAGGATGTCGGCAACTTTTTATCCGAAATCCGCCTGCAATAGCTTTCAACATCAAAGGTGTTTATTTTAAATTGGTCTTTTAAAAGGGTTGTAGCCGAACAACCGAAACCTAAAAAGTTATCCCGCGTCATTGAAGAATATTTAGCATTTTGTTCACTTGAAAAGGTCCAAATAGAACTTCTATAATATCCCTTACTTAAGCAATAATCGGTAATATCGTCCAATAATTTGCGCTTTTGCTTTTTTGGCATCGCAGTAACAGAACTTTTTGTGAAGGTAAAATCAATAAAAGGATATATAGCAATATGGTTTGCGCCCGACGAAAACGCCGTATCTATATCGCTCTTTAAATCATCATAGGTTTGCTCAGGTAACGCAAAGATAAAATCCATTGATACCGTTTCAAACGGAACCTGAGCCAATGCGCTTTTCAAAGCATCAATATCAATGCTTTTTCTTCCCAAAATATCCTGATATTTTGAAGCAAATGACTGAATACCGATACTGATTTTGGTAATTCCCGCCGTTTTAAGCTTTTGCAAAATTTCTTGCGTCACATTATCGGGGTGAAGTTCTAACCCAATGCCTTCGGTAATTACAAAATGCTCATTTACAGCATCAATAATTTCTTTAATACGCTCAGCCGCCAACGCAGGTGTACCGCCGCCGAAATAAAGGCTTGTTACCCTTTTCTTTTCGGTTTGACAACTTCCCACTATATGTATTTCTTCAATCAAGGAATCTATGTATTTATCACACAAAGCTTTAGAATATTTAACCTTGCAGTAAGGGCAAAAATTGCAAATACTTTTACAAAACGGAATATGAACATAAAGTCCCAAATTTTCGCACTCTGAATATGGAAGTATTTGGTCGTACTCATTTTTAAAAGTAAAAGGCTTAAACGTCCTTGTAAGCCACATCCTTGTCAAACTTGTAATAACACTCATATTACACCTAAATATACTTTAAATACGTGCGTAGCATTTCTAAAATCACTTTTAAATTGCCACTAAACAAAAGCGTATATTCTGCAACGAAAAAGTAACCGCACTGTTCACATAAGCCCTCTACTTCAATACATCTTCCACAGGTTGAAAGCTTACCGTTTTCCATTACAACACATTGATAACAGGGTGTTGGAAAATTATTTTCAATAAGATACGGAAAAGCGCTTTTAAGGTTAAAAACCGGTGCGCCTTGCTTCATCATTTCTCTTATCGTAGCACAGCATTTTGCCTTTTCGTCGCGGTTCAAATACAAATCCTTAGTATCGGGATAAGGTGTGTGAAAATTAAATGAAACCGCACGAACGTTTTTAGTGTCGCGCGCAGTTTCGCACACATGCCGCACACAATCCTTATTAATTTGATTAATCGCCATATAAAAGCAAATATTGTCGGCCGTGGCATTTTCGATATTTTGCATAATAGTATCGTAAGTATCGCCGCGAATCTCGTTATGGTGCTTCCTATCCCCGTCAAGGCTCAGTAAAATCAAATCGGCTTCGGGTAAATCGAGCGGAAATGTACCGTTGGTAACCACGTTTACGATAAGAAATCCCATTTCTTTAGCCTCTATCACTAAATCCCTTAAGGTGCGCTCACCGTCACGCCAAAGAAATGTTTCGCCACCGCAAAAGAACAAAATGCGAACACCCATATCATAAAGCTGTCGCATTTCTTCACGAATTTGGGCGTACGGATGCACCACCGCCGTAATATTGTTTACCGAACAATGTTTGCATTTAAGATTACATTTATCGGTTAATATTACCGTGCCTAAAATCGCATTTTTCTTTTTAAAAAGTATTGTTTTAATGCCAAATGCGGCAAAACGGCAAAAAGATGTCAGCTTCATAACTTACTCCCGAGCGTCAAAATTAACGCCCTTAATTTTTTATTATCCGTTTTCTTATAACCTTTGAGAAATAAAACGCCAACACACAGGACACAATATCCTTTAAAAATACAGGCGCGTACATTATAATCGCCGTCCATAAAGGATTTTTGGTTACAAATGCAAAACCCAAAACGCCTATGACATACATTAATAAAAGGCCACAAACACCTAAAAGTATTTGAATAACCGACGAGTTTGAACGGTTTGATAAAGCGCAAAATAAAACAAAAATCGGGAAAGCCAATATAAATCCACCCGCTGGGCCTGTTATATGATGAAAACCACCGCAAAGCCCCGAAAAGACGGGTGCTCCAACCGCTCCCAAAAGAATATAACTGATAACCGAAAATAGTGAATACTTAACCGATAAGGTGTATCCGCAAAGAGCAAGCGCTAAGGTTTGCAAAGTAATCGGAAATTCGTGCGTGGTGGGTGGAATTTGCGCCAAAACCGCAATAAGTGCGGTAAAAAGTGCCGCCGTCACAGCCGAGCGTGTTTCTTCACTTCTGCTATTTGCCATCTAATCCCACCTTTTAAACAATTTTATTAATTATATCAAATTTGATTATTTTTTTCAACAAGCCCGCTGCATTTTCTTGAAAATAACCCCCTTTTGTGTTATTCTTTTGTTGTACGATATTAAAGGAGAGTGTTTATGTTAGATTTATCGTCCTACAACCTATCAACAATAGAACATTCGGTATTTAAAATTTTTGAAGAAATATCCGCCGTTCCACGCGGCTCGGGTAATATGCAAAAAATTGCCGACTATTGCGTGAATTTTGCAAAAAATTTAAAGCTTAAATATATACGTGACGAATTCAACAACGTGGTTATTTTTAAACCCGCTTCAAAGGGTTACGAAAATGCCGAACCTATTATTTTGCAAGGCCATTTAGATATTGTTTGCCAAAAAGAAGACGACCGCCAAATTGATTTTTTGAATGACCCACTTGAAATTTACCGCGACGGCGATTTTATTAAAGCAAACGGCACCACCTTGGGCGCTGATAACGGCATTGCGGTAGCATTTATTCTTGCAATTTTATCTAATGATGTTCTACATCCGCCTATTGAAGCCGTACTTACCACCGACGAAGAAATCGGTCTTATAGGCGCGGGCGGACTCGATAAATCCGTTTTAACCGCGCGTAAAATGATAAATATCGACTCGGAGGAGGACGATGTTTTAACCGTATCCTGTGCGGGTGGCGAAGACGTAATACTCAATATCCCGCTCGAATTCGAAGGCCAAAACGGCACCCTTTTAAACATCAATATCGGCGGACTTTTGGGCGGTCATTCGGGTGTTGAAATCGACAAAAACCGCACTAATGCAAATATGCTTTTGGGCAACCTTTTAAAACATATTGCCAAAACCCAAAAATTTTCACTAATTTCGGCTGCGGGCGGCACAAAAGAAAATGCTATACCAAACAGCGCCACCGCCACCATTTGCTGTGAAAACAGCGAGAATTTACTGCTTCAAATCGATAATTTCAAAAACCTATGTTTAGGCGATATAAGGCAAACCGAACCTGACGCTTTTATTGAAGTTAAAGTCGGTAAATCGGGTAGTCACAACTGCCTTAACGAAAAGTCTAAAGACGATATCATTAATCTTTTGACAAAAACCCCCAACGGTGTTGTTAAAATGAGTGACGAAATTGAAGGTTTGGTTGAAACTTCGCTTAATTTAGGGGTACTTGCCACCGAAAATAATCGCGTTAAAGCGGTTTTCGCCCTTAGAAGTAACAAAGAATCTTCCCTTAAAGAGTTAACCGAAAAAATTGTGAGCATAGGTAAAAAGCTTGATGCTAACACCGAAACCGAAGGCTTTTATCCGCCTTGGGAATATAACCCCATTTCCCCTTTGCGCGAACTTTACAAAAAGTGTTATTTTGAACAAAACGGCAAAGAGATAAAGGTTGAAGCCATACACGCAGGGCTTGAATGCGCAGTATTTTCGGCTGAAATTAAAGGTCTTGACTGCATATCAATAGGCCCGAATCTTTTTGACGTTCACACAACCAACGAACGCTTGGGCATTTCTTCCACCGTTGCCACACTTAACCTTCTTTTAAAGATATTGGCAAATTCAAAATAGTAAAATCATTGACTTTTAAAAAATTTTACTTTATAATAGGTAAGCAGTAGGGACTGCATTTTCTCAGGCGAAAATGCAGTCTTTATTTGTGTGAATATTTAAGAAAGAATGATTATTATGTCAGAAATCAAATCCTACGACGTAGCAATAATCGGTGGCGGTATTGGCGGTCTTATGGCGGCATATCGTCTTAAACAAAATGCACCCGACACAAAAATTGTTATTGCCGAACGCGGTCAAAAGCTTGAAAAACGCCATTGTCCCGTTGGACGCGACAAAACCTGTATTCACTGTAAAACCTGCAGTATTACAAGCGGCTTTGCGGGTGCGGGCGCCTTTTCGGACGGTAAATTTAACCTTGGCACCGCCTACGGTGGCACCTTAGGTGAAGAATTAGGCGACACTTTAGCCAACAAGTATATTGATGAGGTTGACAAAATTCTTGATAAATACTGCACATCGGGCAAGGTAAAGGTTTATAAATCTAACGAAGACCTTAAGCTTAAATGTTTGCAAAACAACCTTCGTTTGCTTGATATGAACGTTAAGCACTTAGGTACCGATAAAAACTTCCTTACAATGAAAAATCTTATCCTCGCTTTAGAAGAGCAGGGCGTAGATTTGCTCGATTTTTATGACTGTGAAAACATTGAAAAATGCGATGACGGTTATTTGCTCAGCTACACTAACGGCGAAAAGATTAAGGCGAAAAAAATCATAATCGCCACAGGTCGCGGTGGCGCAAACTTTGTGGCACACATTTGCCGCAGCTTTGGTATTAAAATGAGTTCTAACCATATTGATATTGGTGTTCGTGTCGAAATGAAGGATGCAATTTGGAAAGAATTTTCCGACAAGATTTACGAGCCTAAAATTCTTTACAAAACCAAAACCTTTGAAGACCGTTGCAGAATGTTCTGCTTTAACAAAGGCGGTCTTGTTTCTGCCGAAAACAACCACGGCATTATAACAGCCAACGGTCACTCTTATGCTGAAGACGAAAAGCGCACCGAAAACTGCAACTTTGCAATTCTTTCGTCCATCCGCTTTACCGAACCGTTTAACCAACCCACCGAATACGCCGAAAGTATTTCAAGCCTTGCTAATATGATTGGTAAGGGCAGTGTTATTGTGCAACGCTTTGGCGACCTTATCCGTGGTAGGCGTACCAACGACCACCGTTTAAGCCAAAACACCGTTGAACCGACCTTAAAAGCCACCGCAGGCGATATTTCATTGGTACTTCCCCACCGCATTTTAACCAATATTATCGAAACCATCTATGCACTTGATAAAGTGGCCCCCGGTACTGCCAACGACGACACCTTGCTTTACGGTTGTGAAAGCAAGTATTACTCCATCCGCCCGCACTTTATAAACAACAAATTTGAACTCACCGACAATATCTTCATCATCGGTGACGGCAGCGGTATTTGCCGCGGACTTTCACAATCGGGCGCTATGGGTATATATGTTGCTGACTGTATAACCGAAAAAATCTAAATCTATCCCCCTTAAAATTGCTATTTTGCATAATTTTAAGGGGAATATTTATTTTAATACTATTGAAAAAACACCTTCCTAATGGTATAATAAGGAAGTTAGATTATGTCAAATATATACACTGTTTGATATAAACTTACAAAAAATTTAAAGGAGAAAAATTATGGACAAGTTTTTCAAAATCACTGAACGCGGTTCAAATGTAAAAACTGAAATTATTGCCGGTCTTACAACCTTCTTTGCAATGGCTTACATTATTGTTGTAAACCCCAATCAAATCGTTGGTTTCAGTTTTGACGTTCCCGGCGTGGGTCAAATCTGGAATGCGGTTTACATCGCATCAATCATTGCTGCTGTAATCGGTACGCTTCTCTATGCTTTATATGCTAAGCTACCCTTTGCTCAAGCTTGCGGAATGGGTCTTAACTCGTTCTTCTTTACATCATTCGTATTACCACAAATTATTAACGGTGGCGACGTAATTAAGGGTTACCAAGCAGGTCTTGTAATTATCCTTATTTCCGGTTTTGTATTTTTACTTTTATCCATTACCGGTTTGCGTAGTTACATTGCAAAAGCAATGCCCGAATGTATTAAAAAAGCAATTTCGGCAGGTATCGGCTTGTTTATAGCCTTTATCGGTTTCCAAAACGTTGGCATCATTCAAGCAAATCAATATACATTGGTTCAATTTGTTAAAATCAATGGTGCCGCTTGGAAAGATATTGCCCCTGCAATTATAGCATTACTTGGTTTTATTATTATTGCAGTTCTTTCAAAATTAAAGGTTAAGGGCGCAGTTCTTATCGGTATTCTTGCAACAACCGTTATTTACTATCTTGCAACATGGCAAGTTCCCAGCTTTGATATAAGCGCAATCGCACAGCCCTTTAAGGACTTTGCAGAAATCGGTATTACCGGCGTATTTAAAGCAGAGTCTTGGAAAAACGCATTTAGCGGCGAAATGATTGGTAGCATTTTCTCTGTAATTATGCTTATCGTTACCTTCTGCCTTGTAGATATGTTCGATACAATCGGCACACTTTACGGTACCGCTTCTGAAGCAGATATGCTTGACGAAAACGGCGACCCTGTTGATATTGATAAATCAATGGTTTGTGACTCTGTTGCTACAGTATCCGGCGCTGTTTGCGGTACTTCAACCGTTACCACCTTCGTAGAATGCGCATCAGGTGTTGCCGCAGGCGGTAGAACAGGTCTTACTAGCTTAGTAACCTCTATTTGCTTTGCAATTTGCCTTTTCTTGTCGCCCTTGGCAAGCATTATCCCCGCTGCTGCAACTGCTCCTGCGCTTATCTTCGTTGGCGTATTAATGCTTAAAAACTTCTCAAAGGTTGATATGACCGATATGAGAAGCGCCGTTCCCGCATTCTTAACACTTGTTATGATGCCGCTTACCTACTCAATCGCAAACGGTATCGGTATCGGTGCAATGGCTTATGTTCTTATCACATTGTTTACCGGTAAATACACAAAGAAAGATATTGCTGTTACAATTATCGCACTTCTCTTTGCTTGTAAATTTATTTTCGGTGCAATGTAAACCTTTAAAACATATTAAAATAACCATCGGTTTTCCGATGGTTATTTTTTTCGCTATTTTGCTATTTTTATTTTAATATCGCCCGTAGTAACCTTAATTTCACATTTGCCGCCTGTAGTAGTTTGTGGAACATCAATATCCCCTGTGGTTGCATTTACCACAAAAACCTTATCGCTTAAAAGGCTACCCGTAATATCGCCTGTAGTGGCTTTTAAATAGAGCTCATTAGCATCACATTTATCGAGCGTAATATCACCCGTCGTAGTTTTTACTTCCATTACTCTAGCAGTTATATCCTTAAGCTTAATATCACCCGTTGTCGCCTTTATTTTGACCGATTCATTAGCAATAGCATAAGAGTTTATATCCCCCGTCGTAACCTTTATATCCATCGAGCCAAACTTAAAGTCCTTGGGGATTTTAACATCGCCCGTAGTGCAGCTAAGCATAAGTTGATTGTACTCTCGCTTGGGCATATAAACTGTAATTTTAGGTGTATCAAAATTAATGCCTATGAACCAGTTTTGTTTTTTGCTTTCAAGTTCAATTTTAAGTGTGTCATCCGCAACCTTTACCGAATGATACATTTTTTTAAGCTCGTGGCATTCAACCACCGTCTTTTCGTTTTCGCTCGGTAAAAATTCAACATCCGCCGTATTAGTATCAATAAATATATTATTAAAACCTTCGCTTATTTCATAAGACTTTGTTACATATTCTACTGTAGATAATTTTCTAAAATTCCATCCAAACAAGCTCATCACTCCCACAAAAATTATTGCGCCAACAAGTATTAACGAAATTGCTATAATAAGCCACGCGGTTGTTTTTTTAGTCATTACAGTCACCCCTTTTAGCAATTTTATTTTTAATTAATCTTACAAACTGATTTAAAAGGAGTATAACGCCCTTTGTAGCAAGTTTGCATAAGAAAAATAAAAGAATTGAAATACCAATGCAAACAAGTCCCGCGCCAATCAAGAATAAACCCGAAAGTCCACTCTTGCTGCAAATCAAGAAAACACCACCTGCAACGCCGCCAAAGCCTGAAGCCAAAACCGACACAAAAGCCGCCCACAAAGCAATTACAACCGCCCATAACGCAATATAAAAAGCTAAAACGATGGCGAATGCCGCAATCAGTAAAGCAAGCCAAATTGGTGACCCTAGAGCAATAAGTGTAATCGCCCAGGCACCAAGCTTCTTTTTGGGTTTGATTTTTTCTTTCACAAGCTTAGTTATCGGAGTGTCAGCTATGATGTCTTCAGCAATTTTTTCTAGAGAACCCGCCGCAGCCACTGCATCTTGTTCCGAAAAACCGTCCTCGATATAATCATCTATCATTTCACTGTAAAAGCCAATGTATTCATTAATTTCCGCCCTTGGCAAACCCGAAAGCCCATTTTCTAATTCCCTTAAAAATTCCTGCTTAGTCATTATCGCCATCCCCCTTTGTAACAAACTTATATATCGCTAAAATTTCATTCCAATCGTTTTTAAAATCAGTTATTCTTGCAAGTCCCAAATTGGTAATTTGGTAATACTTACGCAATCTACCACCGTGCTCAGCCGTGCTGACGGTTAGCATATTTGCCGTCTCCAACCGCTTTAGGATGGTATAAAGGGTCGATTCTGACAGTTCGATATACGGTTTCATATCTTTGATGATTTTATAGCCGTAGGATGCTTCGCCCTTGATAGCCGCCAATACGCAAACGTCTAAAAGACCTCACTTTAATTGAATATCCATACTATACCTCCCTTTACATAATACATCGTAACACGAAGTATATATTTTGTCAAGGGATTTAAAAAATTTTTTATTGATATATCATAGGGGTCGTCAAAAATCCCTACTTCCACCTCATCAGTTTCGCTCTGCTCAACAACTTCTCCTCAAGGAGAAGCCTTTTAAAATATTTCTACTAACATATAAAAAAGCCTTCCTTTTTAGGAAGACTCTTTTAAAAAACTAATATTACAACCCTACTCATTTTTTAAATTTTCAAGGGTTTTAATAATCACGTCATACGCTATGGCGGGGTCGGTAATATCCATTACCGCCGTTTCAATGGGGCATCTGCCGTCGCCTTGGCGGTTGATAATATATGGCACCAGCGTTTCATAAAAAGTACAAATACCATTTTTCTCTAATAACGCTTTTGCTGGACTGCTTATAACGTTTGCCCACACCGATTTTACCTTTAGTAAAATATACAAATGGGCCGCGCCCAAACCTACCGTTTTATCGGCAGCAACAAAGCCTTTAAAATCCTTACCTGATTTTAAAAAATTGATTAAAGGCTTTACTCCACGTAAGGAAGAATGGTACTCTTCCCCACGACCAACCAAAACACAGGTGTAGCCATTTTTTATTAAAATATCTTTTGCAATTAAAGTATTATTTTGCATAACGTTATCACAATTTCGCAATTTTTTCAAGTTCGTCTTTTATTTTGATGTTTTGCGGACAAATTTTTTCACACTTACCGCATTTAATACAATCGCTTGCCTGACCATTATCCTTGGGGAAAGCATCCTTTGCTTCGTCGGCTGTAATTTGCGCCGAAAGTACCTTGTTATAGGTTGCAAAAAGTGTGGGAATAGGAATATTTTTAGGGCAAACTTCGGTACAGTAAGCACAGGCGGTACAGGGTATTTGACTTACTTCACGCACAATTTCACGCACACGGTCGGTCGCTTTAAATTCTTCTTCGGTAAAGGGCACGAATGGGCTAAAGGTGTTTAGATTGTCCATCATCATTTCCATACTACCCATACCCGAAAGCACCATAAATACTTCGGGGTAACTTGCGGTATAACGCAACGCATAAGAAGCATAACTGCCACCATTTAAGTCGTCAAGCACCTTTGCCGCCTTTTCAGGCAAGTTCACAAGCGCGCCACCCTTTACGGGCTCCATAACAATAACCTTTTTTCCGTGCTTTACAGCCACCTCGTAACAAGCCTTGCTTTGAATAGCGGGGTCATCATAATCTAAGTAGTTAATTTGCAACTGCACAACTTCAATAAAGGGTTGCTCGGTTAAAATCATATCCAAAATATCGGCAGTATCGTGGAAAGACATTGCAATATGCTTGATTTTACCCTGCTCTTTAAGTTTTTGCACAATCTCAAAGGTGTTACATTCCTTGTGCTTGGGGTAAGATTTGCGGGTTAAACAATGGAAAAGATAAAAATCAAAATAATCCACACCGCAAATTTCCAACTGGCTTTCAAATAAAGGCACAACGTCTTCTTCCTTTTCAAAATACCAATCGGATAATTTATTTGCCAAAATATAATCCTTACGGTCATATCTTGAAGTCAAGCATTCACGTATTGCAATCTCACTTTTGCCACCGATATAACCGTGCGCGGTATCAAAATAATTAAAACCTGCATCTATAAAAGCATCAATCATTTTGTTAAATTCTTGATAATCCACGTTTTCACCGTTCATTTTAAGGCGCATACAACCGAAGCCGAAATTTTTCTTGATTTCAGGAAAAGACATAATATAACCCTCCGTTTCTTTTACAATTAATTTTACCATATATATAATACCTTTGCAAGAAAAAAGATGCCCTGCAAAGCAGAGCATCAAAAGCTTAGATTATTTTTCGTCAGTCCAAACCGGTACTGATTTATTTTTATATTTATTTTTAAAAATTTTTCGGCGGAACAAGAAAATTGTGTATGCCAACCACAAGATAAAAAAGATTGCGCAAGCAATTAAAGCATGTGCGGTAGAACCTGCCGCAAAACTTAACAAGAATAAAAGCGGTGCAATCATTACCATCGCGGGAAAGTTTGAAAGAATATAAAGGCTTGAAGTCGGTGTACGAAGACCGGGGTCAATTTCCTTCATCAAAATCATACCGTTAGAAGCAGTACCCGTCATAGTGCCGTAGCACATCAAGAACATCTCATGCTCAAAGCCTTTAAAACATTCTTTAGATACCAAACGGACGTATATATAGGTTATTACCGCGCCAACCACACTTAAAATCACAACCGGCCAAATATAGTTTTTAATATCGTTAATTTCGATAGCGGCAACACCCGCAACAATCATTAAGTCAAACGAAAAACCTGAAACACGGTCCATTTGATAGTTGTTTATGTAGTCACGGCTCATAATATTGCTTTTGCGAAGCATTTTTACCACAAACTTAATGAGCATAGCCGCAAGAGATGCCCAAAGGAAGTTAAAGCCCCAAGCAATGCTGTTTGTAAAGTTTGAAAGCCTGCCCAACAAATACATAAACCCGAATGAAAGCGCGTAAGCCAAGGCAACAAAGCCCATTTGCAAGGTGAATTTATCTACCGATTCGTTATCGGGAATTTCATAACCGTTGGGGTTACTTTGGTCAACAATAGTATCGTCCGCCCTTGCGTTTCTTACCTGCAAAGCGCCTCGTTTTTTGTAAATGTTAATATACAAAATACCAAGTACCGATGCCACAACAAAACCGATAGAAGCCAACGACAAACCAAAACTGCCGTTACCTGCAAACTGTGCCGCAGGGGTATTAGTAAAGTTGATGTCCCAACTAAGTGCATTACCGGGACCTTGACCATAAGCCAAAGGAAGAATTAAACCGCAAATATAGGAAACAACCTTTTTGCCGTAGCGTGTAATAAAGAAGAGGATAATGGTTATGCCAAGACCGACAAAGGCTTGAAGCATATAACAGCCGCCTTGCAAAGCGCCAAATTCCACAACCTGCGCGCGGTTGGTTTTGTGGGTGCGTTTTTCGGTTTTAAGGCTCATAGCCGCAAAGCCGATAGCCAAGCAGTGATAGGTAATAACCTGCATCAAACGATTATCAACAAGAACTAAACCAAATTGTTTTGTAATAAAGTTCACAAGCAAAAGAAGTCCACCACCCAAAAGAGCCGACGGAATTAAACACTTGCGCAAAAACGGGATAGTTCTTCTTAGAATATTACCCAACATTAAAAACATTAAAAGTAATCCAAGTTGCACTAAAAATCCCCAAACGGCGCTATAATTCGCCATTGTAAAATCCCAACTGGCAGTATAATCCATAAATTAATCCCTTCTTTATAAAAAGACTATGTAAATCAATATAAACCAAATTACAATCATATTTAAAATTATAGCACAAA
>JAZRBQ010000147.1:0-6253 GCA_045635145.1 Acutalibacteraceae bacterium
GATGCCCTTTCTCCTGAAGAGGCAATTTGCTCGATTGTTGCCATTGAAAAGCTCCCTTTAAAGGAAGGCGACGCTGTGCTTTTTGAACGTGGAAGCATTTTCCGTTTCGGTCGCACACTTAATACCACAAACGGTGTTACCTACGGTTCTTACGGCGAAGGTATGAAACCGAAGATTTTCGGCTCGCCCGAAGAATATGCCGAAAACGACAGTTGGGTTGAAGTTAAGCCTAACATCTGGCAAATCGCCTTTGATTACCCTTATGCCAGCGGCTGTATTCTTGACTACGGCAAGATTGCGGGTGTTCAAAAGTGGAAAGGTATCGACACAATGGAAGCAAACGGCGACTACTTCCACGACCTTGAAAATAAAGTTTTCCACCTTTACTGTGACCAAGGCAAACCTAATGAAGTTTACCACTCAATCGAAATTATGCCGACAATTCATCTTTTCTTTATGCGCGGCGCTGAAAACAACATTGTTGATAACATCTGCTTTAAATACACCTCTGCCTTTGCCCTTTTCTTGCCCGATGCTAAAAGCGGTGTAACCGTTACCAACTGCGAAATCGGTTACATAGGCGGTCTTTGGGTTGGCGGCAAAATCGGTTGGTTGCGCTATGGCAACTCTATTGAATTTTGGGCGGGTATTCCCAACCTTATAATCGAAAATGTTATGGTTAAGAACAACTGGTTCTATCAAGTGTATGACAGTGCTCTCACCTGGCAGGGCGACCAAAAGGGTACTGTTTATAAAGATATTACCTATACCGAAAACCTTTTTGAATACAACAATGCCGATATAGAATTCTTTGACCAAGATACGTCGGTGCTTGACAACTTTGTAATGTCCAAAAACCTTATGCGTTTTACAAGCATGGGTTGGGGTACTCGCACAAATGACGGCGGTATACGTGGTATTGAAGGCTGTATCCGCGGTGTTACAGGCGGTTATAGAAAGCGCGAAGACAAATGGGTTAAGAGTGAAATGGAACTTAAGAGCGCATACTTCACTGACAACACCATCGACTCCCCCGCACGCCAAATCATTAACTGGAACGTTATCCCCCATCAAAAAGAAAACATTCACGCTTCGGGCACTACAATCTACGTTAAGAGCGAACACCGCACACTCGTTCCTTGCTTACAAGGCTTGCAGGACGATATGTTTGATGAACATTATGACATCCGCTTTGCTAACAATAAGCAAGAATTGGAAGAAATGCTCCCACGCTTTGAAAAAGGCGCAAAAATTTATTGGGACGGCGAATAAGATACAAAAAAAGACCGCTTCGGCGGTCTTTTTTTGAAGTAATAAGTAAAAAGTAATAATGAAGAAGTAAGGTGTCGGCAAAGCCGACGGATGTAAATAGAAATGCGTAATTCGTAATGCGTAATGCGTAATTGTTTAATAAATCTGTATAGATATATTGTAGGGGTCATTCACGAATGACCCGTCGGGTTTAGCGGAATTTTGCGGTCGATTCGTGAATCGACCCTACAATTTTTTATAGTTTTATATTAATGTCTTAAAAAGGCTCTCACTCTGGGCGTGGCTTTTATGAGTAAGTTTATATAATTCCGAATTACGCATTACGAATTACAAATTATAACCTATTTTTCACATCTTCATAACACTCATCACAACTAAATAAATACCTATTATAAATAAAGTTATATTGCTTTTTCCGCGAACAGTAAGTATTAAGGCGGTTATTAAAACTGTTATAGCAATCGTAAAACTTAAAATTTTAACCCAAAACTCAGCCTTGTTTATATCGGTAAATTTACAAAGCAGGCTCAAAAACGCCGTACCGCCGTCAAGCCCCTTAACCGGTAGCAAATTAAAAATACCTAACACCAAATTAATTAAAGCAAAATATCCCACAAACTGATTTTCAAAAAGCGAGTAGTTATAATAAAACGCTAAAAAAAGAATAAAATTCACTAACGGACCCGAAATGGCGATTAAAAAATCATTTTTATATCCTGTAAAGACGGCATTTGTGATTTGCACACTTGCCGGGATAAGCTTAATTTTCTTTGGCGCACAGCCTAAAATCCACATTGCAAAAAGATGACCGCATTCATGCATAAAAACAGCAAAAAACGTAGGTAATACAAGGCCTGTTTTATCGGTCGCAAGCATTATTGTCAGTAGCGCAGCAAATAAAAACGAAAGGTAAATTTCGGTGCCGAAAAGTCTAAATCGCACTATCAATAACCTCGCTGATACTAGTATCACTTATCATATTATCCTCATAAAATTTTTTAAGTTCTAAAAAGGTATCCTTGGCAAAATATTTTGTAAAAAGCACCACACAAACCACAACCAAAACAAAAATACTCTCTATTATCAAGTTTTTATAAAACCACTCAAAAAATGTCATTACAATACTCCTTGTGAAACATTCAAAATTATGTTATACTTAATTTATATCAATTTTTAAGGTGATTTTATGCCCTTTTTACCTATTACTTTAAAAGAAATGCAAGAATATGGCTGGCAACAGCCTGACTTTATAATTGTTACAGGGGATGCTTATGTTGACCATCCCTCGTTTGGTACTGCCATAATTTCGCGCGTACTAGAAAACGAAGGCTATAAGGTTTGCATTATCCCTCAACCGAGAAGTGACGAAGACTACAAACGTTTCGGTCTTCCGCGTTTAGCATTTTTGGTAAACGGCGGTAATATTGACTCTATGGTAGCTCACTACACCGCAGCAAAAAAACGCCGCAGCGACGATGCCTACACCCCCGGCGGTAAAGCGGGCGCTCGCCCTGACCGCGCGACCATCGTTTATTGCAAGAACATACGCAGAATTTACGGCGACGTAGCCATAGCGATAGGCGGTATCGAAGCCTCCCTTCGCCGTTTTGCTCATTACGACTATTGGGACGACGCTGTTCGTCCGTCAATTTTAATTGATTCCACCGCAGATTTACTTATGTACGGTATGGGCGAAAAACATATTGTTGAAATTGCAAACCGCCTAAATGCAGGTGAAAATATAAGCGATTTAACCGATATTAAGGGTACTTGCTACGCGATAGACAGCAAAGATTACACACCAATACCCAAAGCGCAGGAATGTCCCTCTTTTGAAATGGTAAAAGACCCCACAGACCAAGGCAAAAAACAGTATGCCGTTTCAACTAAAATTCAACAAACCGAATCGGACGCTGTGCGTGGTAGGGTTGTTATTCAAAAGCATAAAAATAAAATTTTGGTGCAAAATCCACCTATGCCACCTTTGAGCGAAGCCGAAATGGACAAGGTATATTCACTCCCCTTTATGCGTGATTACCACCCATCGTACGAAGTTAAGGGCGGTGTGCCGGGTATTGCCGAAGTTAAGTTTTCTATCATTCATAATCGCGGTTGTTTCGGCGCTTGTAACTTCTGCTCTCTCGCTTTTCACCAAGGCAGACAAATCACGGCAAGAAGTCACCAATCGGTTATTGAAGAAGCCAAAAAAATCACCGAAATGGAAGATTTTAAGGGCTACATACACGATATTGGTGGCCCTACCGCAAACTTCCGTTTTCCGTCCTGCAAAAAGCAGGAAAGGGCTGGTCTTTGCGCTGATAAAAAATGTTTAGCGCCTACAATGTGCCCAGCAGTCGAAGTTGACCACAGCGACTATTTAAAGCTTTTGCGTGAACTTCGCAAATTACCAAAGGTTAAAAAGGTCTTTATCCGTTCAGGCATCCGCTTTGACTACCTTATTGCCGACAAGGACGAAAGTTTCTTTAAAGAACTCATCGCCCACCACGTAAGCGGTCAGTTAAAGGTTGCGCCCGAGCATTGCTCAAACAACGTTTTAAAATATATGGGCAAACCCAAAATTGAAGTTTACAACCGCTTTGAAAAGCGTTTTTACGAACTCACAAAATCGGCAGGTAAAAAGCAATATTTGGTGCCTTATTTAATGTCATCACACCCAGGTAGCACGATAAATGATGCCATTGAATTATCACTTTTCTTAAAGCGCAACAATCTTCATCCCGAACAGGTGCAGGACTTCTACCCCACACCGGGTACCGTTTCAACCTGTATGTTCTACACAGGGCTAGACCCCAACACAATGGAGAAGGTTTACGTGCCTAAAACCGCAAAGGAAAAGGCAGAACAACGCGCGCTTTTGCAGTATTTCAAACCCGAAAACCGCGAGTTAGTGCTTTCGGCGCTTAAAAAGGCAAAACGCTTTGACCTTATCGGCACAGGCAAAAACTGCCTTGCCGCTGCTCCTCAAGGCCAAAAAGCCAACTACCAAAAACCCAAAAAACGTATTAGAAATATTCATAAAAAGAAGAAATAAATAACGGGCGGATATCAACCGCCCGTTTTTTATTAGGGTATTCCGCAGGAGCTGGCACTCTTCCCCTACAACAAATCACAAAAATTTCATAAATAAAAAACAACGGGAAAGCATAAAGCAATTCCCGTTGCAAAAAAGCGGACAGTCTGGAAAGGGAACGACTTCCCGCTTATTTTATGTTGTAGGAGCATCTCACAAAATAGTTAGTTATAGTTTATTCTTTGTAAATTCAGGGAATACTATCCTCATCCAAAGCGATTTCACTTAACCTAAAACTGCAATCGTCACACAATTGCCCAACGCCAATTTCATAATTTTTACGAAATTTTATAAGTAAAGTTTTAGGGATATCGGTCAAATTACCGCACAACACGCATTCTTCAAATTCTTCGCAAAGCAAATCCTTCTTCACAAACTTTCCCTTCATAACAATATCAAGAACAAAATCGTAAGCATTTTAAATAAAAAAGCAAAAACTTTTTCAGTGAATATGCTAATTTTAAGTTTTGTCTTATGATAGGACAAACTCGCTGTATTTGTATGATACCATAAAATTTGTCCTATGTCAAGACAAATTTTAGAGGTGATTTATAAATGGCAAGAATTATTGATGGCGAAAAAATGAATTTAATCGGCGCCAACGTAAAAAAATTCCGCACAGCCCAAAAAATGACCCAGCAAAAACTCTCCGGCAAATTAGAGCTTTTAGGTGTATATGTATGCCGCGGCTCAATTTCACGCATCGAGGATTATTCAAGAACAGTTACCGATATTGAATTATTCGCAATTTCAAAAGTTTTAAAGGTTTCTATTAATGAATTATTTGATAGTGAATAACCCAACTTTACTTTTTTAATGCAACCATAAAAAAATCGAGGTGGTAAGCCACCTCGATTTTTACTATTTATTAGTCATTTTATAAGAAAGTCTTGTAAGGCTATCGCCCAAATGCACGTTTTCAACCTTAACATCAGGGTGATTTACCGCTACGTCATAGTGGCTGAAGTTCCAAAAATTCTTAACACCTAATTTAATAAGTTGTTCGGTAATTTTTTGCGCTGCTTCCTTCGGTATGCAAAGAATCGCCGCTTTTGGCAAATGCTCACGGCAAAATTCATCAAGTGTATCCATACTTCTTACAGGTTGGTTTTTAACAATTTGCCCAACCAAAGATTCCTTTGAATCAAAAAGACCTGCCAAATGAAAGCCTTTAGATTCAAAATTCATATGCATTGTAACAGCACGGCCCAAATTGCCCACACCGATAAGAATAATGCTCTTCGGTTTGTCAAGACCCAAAATATATGCAATTTCTTCCTGCAAAATACCGATATTATAACCGTAACCTTGTTGACCGAAACCGCCAAAGCAGTTAAGGTCTTGCCTGATTTGGCTTGCAGTAACGCCCATTCGTTCTGCCAATTCGCGCGAAGAGATTTTGCTCATTCCCGCTGCCTTTAACTCGCCCAAAAATCTATAATATCGCGGTAAACGTTTTATTACAGAATTAGAAATATTCCCTGCCATTTTCATCCACCTTTGACAAAAAAATTGCATAATTATTGTACTTCACTGTTAAAATAATGTCAATATAAAAATAAATTGACACATATATAAAAAAAGAGTTGACATATTTGACTTAATGTGGTAAAATTTTTTAGCGTGAAATATTATGCGATATTATGGTTTGCAAACAGTTTCACAAGTTTTTAAGAAAGGAGAGATTGAAGAGTGCCTACCTTTAACCAATTGGTTCGCAGCGGTCGTGCTACTATCGAAAAGAAGGCGAAAGCTCCTGCTCTTTTAAAGGGCTACAACTCAATGAAGCGCCAACTTACCGACCATGACTCACCGCAAAAGCGTGGCGTGTGCACAGCGGTTAAAACTTCTACCCCTAAGAAGCCTAACTCTGCTCTTCGTAAGATTGCC
>JAZRBQ010000148.1:0-2991 GCA_045635145.1 Acutalibacteraceae bacterium
ACCGCTCAAGCCGCTTTTCGTGGCACATCGGGCAAATGTATAGCCACACTTAGCGTTGCTCCAAATAGGGTTTACAGGGTTTCGACGTTCCCGTGAAACCGGTGAGCTCTTACCTCGCCTTTCCACCCTTACCGTGTAAAAACACGGCGGTATATCTCTGTTGCACTTTCCCTAAGGTCACCCTCGGCGGCCGTTAGCCGCTATTCTGCCCTGCGGGGCTCGGACTTTCCTCAGATATTTCTATCCGCAACCGTCTAACCGACTCCGAACACAATTTTAACATAAAATGCGCCCTGTGTCAAACACTCTGTTTTTTCATAAAATATTAGTGTTTGGAGATGATTTTATGAAAAATACCTTAAAATACTTTTTAGCCGCTAATTCTTGCGAAGGTTTTGTAAGCCACTTTTCCGACTGCTACAATCCGCATGATAATTGGCGGTGTTTTATTATAAAGGGCGGTCCCGGCACGGGTAAATCCTCTTTTATGAAGAAAATCGCAAGGAAAGCCTGTGAAACCGACACCGAATATGTCCTTTGCCCCTGCAGTTCTGACCCTGATTCGCTTGATGCCGTAATTTTGCCAAGCAAAAAGACTGTGATTTTAGACGGCACCGCTCCCCACGAAGTAAACCCCCGCTACCCCGCCGTATGCGAAGAAATTTTAAACTTCGGTCAGTTTTGGGATAGTGACAAAATTGCCGATAAAGGAAAAATTATAAACCTTACTGACCAAAACAAAACTTACCACAAAACCGCGCAAAAATATCTCGCCGCCGCGGGACAGATAATGCTAGACACCTATAAAACTGCCCTTTGCTGCACAAAAATTTGTGAAACCGAAAAATTTGCCGACAATCTTTGCAAAAAACACATTCCAAAATCGAGCGGCACCCCTTACGAATGGGTTCGCTTTTTGGAAGGCATCACACCAAAAGGCGTTATATCCTACCCCGAAACAATACTCGAAAGTTGCAAAAATATTGTAATAATATCCGATAAATATAAAGCTTGTTCTAATATTATAATGAACCGTGTGCGCAATTTTGCACTGCTAAACGGTTACGAAATTATAACAATCAAAAATGCATTTTTACCGTCGGTTATGACCGAGCATATTATAATCCCCGCCCTTTCTCTCGCCTTTGTTACCGAAAGTGATACTACAAAATTCTCATGTGATATCCGCCGCACCCACGCAAGAAGATTTACAAGCAACAAACTTTTACACAATTCACAAACCCGCCTTAAATTAAACGGAAAAATAATAAAATCGCTTTTGAATTTTGCAACAGCCAACCTTAAAAATGCCAAAGCCGTACACGACGAATTAGAAGAAGAATACAAAGCGATAATGAACTATAGCGGTTTGAACAATTTTAGCGAGCAATTTATAGAAAAACTGTTCGCTTGAAAATTAGATAAAAAGATGGTATAATATTACAACAGTAGAGGCGATTCACGAATCGCTCGCAAATTTAAAATATTAAGGGATTTTTTAATTATGAAAATTGCGGTAATCACAGGTGCTTCTTCGGGTCTTGGTACTGAATATGCTTACGCGGTAAGCCGTTTAAGACCTGACATTGATGAAATTTGGCTTGTTGCAAGGCGTAAAGAAAAATTAGAAGAGGTCGCAGCTAACCTTTCTAAAAAGTCGAGAGTTTTATCACTCGACATAACGTGCCCCGACGCTGTAAGCGAATATGAAAGCTTACTTGTAAACGAAAATGCTGAAGTTTCACTTCTAATAAACAATGCAGGCTTTGGAAAGCTTGGTATGTTTTACGATATCTCTACCGCCGATAATGCGGGTATGATTCGCCTTAACTGTGAAGCCTTGACCGTTTTCACAAGCGTTACACTCCCCTTTATGAACGAAAATACCGAGATTATAAACACCTGCTCAATCGCGTCCTTTGCACCTAACAGCCGTATGGCAGTTTATTCTTCTACCAAGGCGTTTGTTATGAGTTTTTCGCGTGCTTTGCGTGATGAGCTCAAAAGCCGTAAAATCAACGTTTTGGCGGTTTGCCCCGGACCTATGGAAACCGAATTTTTATCCCTTGCAGGTATCGGCAAAGGCGACAGCAAAACCTTTGATATGCTACCGCGTGACAAGGCACAAAAGGTTGCCATAAACTCGCTTAAAGCATCCAAACGCAAAAAAGCGGTCTTTTGCGACCATTTTTTCTATAAATTTTACCGCATAGTTTCAAAAATATTACCCACAAGCCTTGTTATGAAAATGGCTAAAACATAAGAAAAATGCAGTCCTTATTTAAAGGACTGCATTTCTTTATTATAAATCATTGTGCGCTTTACGGTGTAATAAATCGGCTCTAACTTTTCGGTTTCGAACATTGTTTTTAAAACCAAGGTTGGATTAAGATTATTTTCATTACCCGCAGTTAAAACAAGGGTCAACTTGTCACCGCAAAGTTCCGCTTTTTTAACAAGCGGTGCTATGTCGATATCCTTTGTGCCACCCTTTTTCGTGGTTTTTTGAGTGATAATTGACTCTCTTTCAAAAAATGCCTTAATTTTATTGGCAATCTCATCGGTCAAACTATCAAAAGTAACTTGGAATTCGGCAAAAGCGATTTCCTTCATTTTGAAAACGGGTTCTTCAACCTTCCAAAACTCGATATCTGGGATAGAAACCCTGTTCAAGTCAGCGAGTAACTGCTCGTTTGAATAGTTAGGGTCAATAATCCTCAAATCAAGAATTTCGTAATCCCCCTCAAACCCCAAAGTAAGCGGCACTGCAAAGTTGAAATAGGCATGCTGATTAAAGCCTTCGGTAAACCAAACAGGAATTTTGCCCTTATTTACAAGGCGGGTCATAAAGCGGTTCATATCAAGGTGGGATACAAACTTCATTCGACCCTTTTTTCGATAAAAAATTCTAACGTCTCTCAAAACAAACACCCTTTCCGTAGCAATTTGCCCCACAAGCCGAGCATTTTTCACGGCAGTTGGGTGTGGTAG
>JAZRBQ010000149.1:0-1747 GCA_045635145.1 Acutalibacteraceae bacterium
AAAAAGCAGAGATAATCTCTGCTTTTTGAATTAATTTTACTCAACATTAAGTTCGCCGTTTTTATAAAGTTTAAAACTAATCATTCCTATAACATCTCCGTTGAAAACATCAGAAACGCTATTAAACAATGAATCATTCAATTTAACGGTTGAAGGCCAACTTGTGTCGCCCTTATTGCCCTGACGAAGCACACCAAAATTTGAGCCTTGCTTATTAAAGATAATGTTGTTGTTAAAGATTGGCATTGAATCGCTGCCATCAGGGTTTGTTTGTGTTGTGTAAATATTGAAAATTTGATTAAGTGAATCAATCATAACGTTATCGCGGATAACATAGTTTTGTGCACGGTTGCGGTCGAAATGACGCCAACCATTAATATGACACGCGTTTAACTTGTCGGAGCGGGTTTCGCATAAACCGTGACCTGCGTACCACATAAGATTATCTTCAATCAAAAATGTATCGATATAGCTTGGGTTGTCATCTGATGATGTAATCCAATATTCGATAGAGTAGTTACAGTTTTCAATAACGTTACCCGAATAAAGTATTCTTTCCTGCTTGCGCAAGGTGTTATCTGTAAGGGTAACCTGTTGTGTAATTCCCGCATCATAAATTTGATAGATGTAGTTATCAATTACTGTATAGTCAGCGCAATAACCATAAATTTCTATCGCATTACCTAATCTTACTTGACCTTGACCAGGCCATTGAAGTGAGCCGCCTATCCAACCGAATTCACAGTTTTTAACCGTAATGCCATCGGCACTTTCGGTAGCTACGCCGTGTCTGCCACCAAACTTCATACACAAATTATCAACAGTTATATAGCTATTTGCTTGTATTATGTTAAAGCCGACGTTAAATTCGATGGATTTAAAACGTGTTGCGGGATTAGAAGTGCTATAAAGATAAAGTACGCCATTTATATAATCGTGGTAAAAATGTAGGTCAGACTTAAGGTCGGATTTCCTGAATTTTTTACTTGAATACGAAGAATTGTCAAAAATTAGAGCGCCTACATCGTCCTTAAGTTTTGAAGAAGTAATGGTCCATATATTATCGCTAATTTCTACCCAAAGGTTTGCATTTGCGCTACCGCCCGCATCAAAAGGAGAAGCATAAAGCTTTGGCTTTTCGCCTTTACCATAAGCAGAATAGGTAACATACTTTGCAGCAACAAGTTGTCCTCTCCATAAACCGCCACGTTCGAAAAGAACGTAGGTTTCGGTTTTACTGCTACCCTTTACAGAAGAAGCCTTCGCAAGAGAAGCCCAAGCTGTCTCAGGGGTGAGTCCATCGTTTTTGTCGTTACCGTTATTAGACACATAATAAACCTTTGCTTCTGAAGGAACTGCAATATTTGGGGTGTTACGAATTTTCTTAATGCGTTCGTCGGTTACTTTGCGAAGACTTTTAATCGCCTCGGTAGTAAGTGACATATCGCTGATATAATCAGCATTTGAAATATCCTCTTTTTCGGCTGTTTTCATCAAGGACGCAGCAACTTTAATCGAAGGTAAAAGATCATAAGTTGTGAGCTTTGATAAATTCTCAATACTTTCAGGAACCTTAACCGTTGTCATACCGGAAGTATCAGGTTGAGCGTTGGGGTCTGCAATACCACAGCGTGTGCATGCATTATTTTGATAGTTATGCCCTAAAGCTTCACCACTTGTTTTTTGACAAACCGAGCAGGTTTTTGGTTCTGTGCAGTTAAAGTCGGAGGCCAAGCGGTCTTAGGAA
>JAZRBQ010000150.1:0-44564 GCA_045635145.1 Acutalibacteraceae bacterium
TAAAACCACCACATTGCGACTTATTGCGGGTTTTTTAGAACCTGATGAGGGCGATGTTGTCTTCGAGGGTAAAAAAATTAATGGTGTTCCGGCTTACAAGCGTCAGGTTAACACCATTTTTCAGCGTTATGCCCTTTTCCCGCATCTTAACGTTTATGAAAATATTGCTTTCGGACTTAGAGTTAAGAAACTTCCCGAAAAGCAAATAAAAGAAAAGGTTACAGAAATGCTTAAGCTTGTAAACCTTTCGGGTCTTGAAAAACGTAATATTGATACCCTTTCAGGTGGTCAGCAGCAGCGTGTTGCAATAGCACGTGCTATTGCAAATCACCCAAAAGTATTGCTTTTGGACGAGCCATTGGCAGCGCTTGACCTAAAGCTCCGCAAGGATATGCAAAAGGAACTCAAAAAAATTCAACAACAACTTGGCATTACCTTTATTTTTGTAACACACGACCAGGAAGAAGCTCTTACTATGTCTGTCCGTGTGGTTGTAATGGACGGCGGTAAAATTCAACAGGTTGGTACACCACAGGATATTTACAACGAACCGTCGAACGCCTTTGTTGCCGATTTTATTGGCGAATCTAACATTCTCGACGGCGTTATGCTTAAAGACTATTTGGTTGAATTTTCGGGCGCTCGCTTCGAATGTCTTGACAAAGGCTTTAAGGCAAACGAAGCCGTTGACGTTGTTGTACGCCCCGAAGATGTTGACATTGTCCCGCCCGAAAAGGGTATGCTAAAAGGCGTTGTAACTTCGGTTTCGTTCCTTGGCGTTCATTACGAAATTATCGTAGATATCGGCGGTTTCAAATGGATGATTCAAACCACTGATGAGCATTTTGTTGATGACAAAGTAGGTCTTTTCATTGAGCCGGACGCTATTCACATTATGAAGAAGAGCAAATATTCGGGCCTTTACGGCGACTATTCTTCCTACAGTGAAGAAATCGACCATCTTAGCGACGTGCAGGAGGTGGCAGATTGAATAAAAAATCCTTTGGCAATAAATTCATAGCCTATCCTTATATCGTTTGGTCGGCAATTTTCATTGTTGTTCCCTTGCTTATAATGTTTTACTTTGCCTTAACCGATGTAAACGGTGTTTTTACATTGGCTAATTTGGCTTCGCTTGGTAGGTACAAAAAAGCTTTTGCGCTTTCTATTGTTTATGCTGTAATCGCAACCATAATCACCCTATTGCTCGCCTACCCTATGGCTTATTTTATGACAAAATTAAAAATAAGCTCACAAAAAATGATAATGCTGATAGTTATGCTTCCCATGTGGACTAACTTCCTAATTCGCACTTATTCGTGGATAACTATTCTCGCTAATACGGGTATCATTAATACCTTTTTGCAAAAAATAGGCCTTGGTCCCGTCAAACTCATAAACACACCCGGCGCAGTAATTTTAGGTATGGTTTACGACTTTATCCCATATATGATTTTGCCGATTTACTCGGTTATGAGCAAAATTGACAATTCGCTTTTAGAAGCATCTGACGACCTCGGCGCCAATGCATTTAATAAATTTAAGCGCGTAATATTCCCCTTAAGCCGTCCGGGCGTTATTTCGGGTATCACTATGGTATTTGTGCCTAGTGTAAGCACCTTCTATATCTCGCAAAAACTCGGTGGCAACAAAACCATGCTTATAGGCGACACTATTGAACATTTTTTCAATTCCGGTACCCATTATTACAATATCGCATCAGCAATATCGCTTGTGCTTATGCTGCTTATTATGATAAGCCTGTTTGTAATGAACAGGTTCTCTGATGACGATAGCGGAGGTGTGATAATATGAAAATTTTATCTCGCCTTTATATAGCGCTTATTCTCTTTTTCCTTTACGCTCCCATTCTTGTAATGATTTTCTTTTCCTTCAATTCATCGAACAGCGTATGGGTGTTTGAGAGTTTCTCGTTCGATTGGTATTTGGGTTTAATTTCCGATGATGAAATGCTTAACGCTTTATGGCATACACTTATAATTGCTTCTCTATCGGCAGTTATATCTACCATTTTAGGCACCGCCGCCGCGGTAGGAATAATGGCTATGCGCAACAAGCTTACCAAAAAGCTTGTAATGGGCGCCACCAATATTCCTATGATGAATGCCGATATTGTAACAGGCATTTCTCTTATGTTTTTATTCATATTTGTAGGTAAGCTTTTAGGACTTTCAGAATCTTTAGGCTTTATTACCATACTAATAGCTCATATTACGTTTAACCTACCCTACGTAATTCTTTCGGTTTTACCAAAGTTAAAACAAACCGATGCAAATTTGCACGAAGCAGCTCTTGATCTTGGCTGCACACCCGTTAAAGCCTTTTTCAAGGTAATACTACCTTCTATTTCTACAGGCATAGTTACCGGTATGATTATGGCTTTCACCCTATCGCTCGACGATTTTGTTATAAGTTATTTCACATGCGGCGATTATCAAACCTTACCGATTATCATATATAATATGACCAAAAAATCGGTAAAACCCGATACATACGCCCTTTCAACCCTTATTTTTATTGTTATTTTCGTTTTGCTTATTCTTTATAACACTTTAAGTAGCAAAGCCGAAAGCAAAGCAGCTAAAAGGAGGGCATAATATGAAAAAACTATTAACACTTCTTTTATGTTTATTGCTTACCCTTTCGCTTTGTGGGTGCAAATATGCTTATCAGTACTTTGACCTAGAACTCGAAGGCGAATACACCCGTGATTTAGAGGGCACTTCCCTTACGGTTTACAACTGGGGTGAATATATTTCAGATGGCAGTTACGATATGCTTGACGTTAATGCCGAGTTTGAACGCCTTACCGGCATTAAGGTAAACTACCTAATGTTTGAAAGCAACGAAACAATGTACTCTCAGCTAAAAAACGGTGGCATTACCTATGATGTTGTTATCCCGTCTGATTATATGATTGAGCGCCTCATCCGTGAAGACGAGCTTTTGGAAATTGATACCAACAGGCTTTCAAACTACCACTATATCGACGAAAAATATAAAAACGTATTTTTCGACCCCGATAATAAATACAGTATTCCCTACAGCGTGGGTATGGTCGGTGTTATTTACAACACCGCGCAGGTTGGCACCGATATTGACCATTCGTGGAACGTCTTGTGGGATAAACAGTATAAAGACAAGGCGCTTAACTTTAATAACCCGCGCGACGCCTTTATGACCGCCCAAATGCTTTTAGGGCAGGACCTTAACTCCACAAACAAAGCCGACTGGAACGCTGCGGCAGAGCTGCTTAAAAAGGGCAAGGATAATCTTCAGTCCTACGTAATGGACGAAGTTTACGGCAAGATGGAAACCGGCGAAGCCGCTATTGCTCCCTATTACGCAGGCGATTATCTTACAATGTATGAAGTTAACGAAGATTTAGCCTTCTTCTACCCACAGGAAGGTACGAACGTGTTTATAGATTCGATTTGTATTCCTAAATCCTCAAAAAACTATGAAGCTGCGCTAATGTATATTAACTTCCTTTTAGAACCGCAAATAGCCACCGCTAATGCAGAATATATCGGTTACGCTTCGCCCAATACCGCGGTTGTAAACAACCCCGATTATTACTATTATCAAAATAAAATTTTATATCCTGACGAAAAGGATATGCCAAAAGTACAGTATTACCACGATATCGACGACGAAATCCGTATGCATTACGAAATGCTTTGGTGCGAAGTAAAGCTGTATTAAAATTCAAAGGACTTAAGGAAAATTCCTTAAGTCCTTTTATGTTTAGCCGAGGTCTTGAATATTGATTTTGTCAAGTTGTTTTTTCTTTGGCTTGCCTTTACGATTTACAAAGTAAATAATCAAAGAAATTGTAGTGGGTATGTTTGTTAAAATGAATAATATAATTATCGACGGTAAAACCGGAAATCCGGTAGAAGAACCCACTTCATCATCGCCATAATCTAAAGTTTCATCGACATCGGTATCATCATACTCATCATACTCATCGTCTAAATATTCACTAATAGTAACATCGTCATATTCAGAATCAATTGTATCATCATAAACTTCAGAATAACTTATACTTGTGTTCTCATCACTTTCATAACTCACAAAGGCAACTGCATTAACTGAAAAGCTTAACACAATTACTAATGACAAAACAAACTGAACTATTGGAATAATAAGTCCTACGAATTTATTTTCTCGCTTAGAAAGAAAAATTTGTAAAATAATCGGTCCCACTATAAATAACGGAACACCTATAATCAAAAAGAGAAAAATTAATACTGTAATCCCTGCCATTTTAAATTACCTACCTTTGTTGTTTTTTATATTCATTAATTAAAATTTTTGCGGTGTCAAAATTAATTTTTTCATTTATCGCCAGTTTTTTTACAAGCGAAATGTAACTATCCTTTTCAGCATCTTCACTGATTTTTATTTTTTGTATCAGTTTATCAAGCCTTAACCTGACAGTAGGATAGGTTACGTCGTACTGTTTTGCCATTTCCTTTAACGAACCCGATGCCAATAAAAACCTTTTAATAAAAGCCATATCTTCATCATCTAAATTCGTCATCCATTCAGGAATCATTTCTATTGACATATTTGCTCTCCTTTCTTTAACATTGTTAAGTATATCATTTAATAATGTTAAAGTCAATAGTTAATTTTATTTTAATTTTATTTAACAATATCCACAAAAAAATTCAAGGACTTAAGGAAAATCCTTAAGTCCTTTTTCATTCGCAATAAAAACAATCTTCCCGCCACTTTTGCGGGTTGGTGTCAATATAATTCCAAATTTTTAAATAATCCCCTTCCCCACGGATTATGTGGTCGTGGAAGGAACGCTGCCAAATAGATTGTGAATATCCATTTTTATGAATATCACGCGATACATTCATTTTCAAATAGCCGACTGCTTTTGGAATTAACGCTCTATTTTGTAGGGGCGATTCGTGAATCGCCCCTACGATATTGCAAAATAAATTTTTGCGGTTATATGTGCAAATGGTTATGAAATAATATCCATTTTGGCTATAATCAAATTGTTTTAACCGTGTCGGTTTACGTTTTGGTAATGCCACGAAATTATTTACCCAATTCTTTTGTGCGTTTAAACGATGCATTCAATGCGGTATTTACGTTTTTATCAAAATCGGAATTTTGAAGCGAAATTACACCTTCGATGGTTGAACCCTTGGGGCTACAAACTTCTATTCGTAATTGTTCGGGGGTTTTATCGCTTTCTAACATTAATTTTGCGGCGCCTAATAAGGTTTGCGCGGCATATTCGATTGCCTTTTCGTTATCCAAGCCGAATTCAGTTCCCGCCTTTGCCATACTTTCGGCAAACATATAAACAAATGCAGGGCCACAACCCGAAACAACGCAACCCGCGTCAATTAATTCTTCATCTAATCGGTCGAGTCTTCCCGAAAATTGCAAAATTTTGTTAAATTCCGTAATTTCTAAATCGGTAATCGCCTTGCAGGGTGAATACAAAATCATACCTTCGCCCACCATTACAGGTGTGTTTGGCATAATGCGGATAATCGGCATTTTAGCATCTAACATATCGTTGAATTTTGCAATTTTAATGCCTGCCGCCATTGTAACCAAAATAAATCTATCGGTTCTTGCCTTTAATGTGGGGGCAATTTCGGCAATTAAATCCGCCATCATTTGCGGTTTTACACCTAAAAAAATGTATTTTGCGGTTTTGGCAACCGTCAAGGTATCAACAACCGAACCGCCTGTTTTTTGCGCCATAGCTTCGGCCTTTTCTGCCATTGCATCGGCGAGTAAAATCTCGGTATTATCGGCTTTGCTTACCGCCACCGCCAAAGCACCGCCCATATTACCGCAGCCAATAAAACCAACCTTAATCTTTTCCATTATCTCACCTGTCCGTTACCGTTAATAACGTATTTATATGTGTTCAATTCCATAAGTCCCATCGGTCCGCGCGCGTGCAACTTTTGGGTGGAGATGCCCATTTCGCAACCCAAACCAAACTCACCACCGTCGGTAAAACGGGTTGAAGCGTTAACGTAAACCGCTGCCGAATCTACAAGTGACGTAAATTTAGCACTTGCGGTATCATCATTTGTTATAATGCTTTCGCTGTGGTGGGTAGAATGTTCGGCAATGTGATTTATGGCTTCATCAACACCGTCAACCACCTTAACCGCCATAATATAATCCAAAAATTCGGTGTCAAAATCGGTTTCACTCGCAGGTGTTGCGGGGATAATATCACAAACCGCCTTGTCACCCCTGATTTCTACCCTACCTTTAAATAAATCGCAAAGCTTGGGTAAAAATTCATTAGCGATACCCTTATCGACAAGGCAAACCTCTGCCGCATTACAAACTGACGGACGGCTTGTTTTAGCGTTATTTATGATATTAAGCGCCATATCAATATCAGCAGTTTTTTCAACAAAAATATGGCAAATACCCGTGCCCGTTTCGATACAGGGTACCGTTGCGTTTTCGGTACAAGCCTTTATAAGACCCTTACCACCACGAGGAATGAGTAAATCAACGTATCCGTCGGCTGTCATAAGCTCGTTAGCGCTCTTACGCGTGGTGTCTTCTACAAGATTTACATAATCTTCCGAAAGACCGCATTCCTTAAGACCTTCTTTTAGGGCATCTACAATCGCCTTAGACGAATTATAGGCTTCCTTCCCGCCGCGAAGCACACATACGTTACCGCTTTTGAAAGCAAGTGCCGCCGCATCGCTTGTAACATTTGGTCGGCTTTCATAAATGATTGCAACAACACCAAATGGCACCGACACTTTGTTAACCGAAAGCCCATTTTCTAAGTTTACGGTAGATAAAACCTTACCTACACCGTCGGGCAAATCGCGCACGTCGGTAATGCCCTTTGCCATACCTTTAATTCTATCTTCATTTAAGGTCAAGCGGTCAATCATAACGTCGCTAATTGTACCCTTGGCATTTTCAATATCAATTTGATTAGCCGCTAAAATTTCGCTTGTATGCGCAAGCAAAGTATTAGCCATTGAGGTTAAAGCTTCGTTCTTTTGCGCTAAAGTTAAAATATTGTTACGCGATAAAGCCTTTGCTTTTTGTAAAATTTCTTGTGTAGTCATATTAATCCGCCTTTCCTAAAAAGCGTGTGCCAATATCCTTACCTGCCACAATATCATAAAGCGACAAGGGGGTTTCGCCGTTGGCAATAACCATATCAATTCCTTCAGCGGTCACAATTTTGGCCGCTCTTATTTTAGTAATCATACCGCCTGTGCCTAAGCTACTGCCCGCACCGCCAACCATATTTTCGATTTCGGGTGTGATTTCAGCCACAGTGTGCAAAAGCTTTGCATTGGGGTCTTTTTTGGGGTCGCCCGTGTAAAGACCGTTAATGTCTGATAAAATTATAAGCAAGTCGGCATCAACCGCGGTTGCCACAATAGCACCTAAGGTATCGTTATCGCCAATTTCAATTTCCTTTGTAGAAATTGAGTCGTTTTCATTGATAATCGGGATTGCCGAAAGTTCTAAAAGACGGCTCATTGTATTGATAAAGTTTTGCTTACGGTCAGCGTGTTCAATGTCGTCGCCTGTTATAAGTATTTGGGCTACCGTGTGATTATAATTAGAGAACAAGCGGTCGTAAGTGTACATAAGTTCGCATTGGCCAACTGCTGCTGCCGCCTGCTTTGTAGGGATATCGGTGGGTTTTTCGTTAAGCGATAACTTGCCAACACCCATACCAATAGCACCCGAAGATACCAATATAACTTCATTACCCGCATTTTTAAGGTCACTCATAACCTTGCAAAGTTCTTCAACGCGCAAAATGTTTAAAAGACCTGTTTTATGCGCCAATGTTGAAGTGCCAATTTTTATAACAACTCTCATTTTAATACATCCTTATACCAATGTTGCAAGCATAACCGCCTTAATAGTATGCATACGGTTTTCGGCTTCATCGAAAACGATTGACTGCTCGCTTTCGAATACTTCGTTTGTAACTTCCATTTCAGAAATACCAAACTTTTCGCCGATTTCTTTGCCGAGCGTAGTATTAAGGTCGTGAAAAGAAGGTAAACAATGCATAAATACTGCATTTTCGCCCGCATTTTCCATAATCTTTTTATTAACTTGATAAGGCATTAAAGCCTTAATGCGTTCTTCCCAAACACTCTCGGGCTCGCCCATAGAAACCCAAACATCAGTTGCGATAACATCGGCATTCTTTGTGGCTTTCATAGGGTCGGTTTCAAAATTAATTGTGCTTCCGTTTTGCTTTGCAATTTCTATACAAGTATCAATAAGTTCTTGTTCGGGGAAGTACTCTTTTGGAGCGCAAGCAGTAAAGTTAACACCCAATTTAGCGCAAGCCACCATATAAGAATTACCCATATTGTAACGAGCATCGCCCATATAAACAAAGTTGATACCCTCGATTTTGCCAAAGCGTTCCTTAACGGTTAAAAAGTCAGCAAGCATTTGGGTTGGGTGGAATTCGTTAGTAAGACCGTTCCACACCGGTACACCCGCATATTTTGCCAATTCCTCAACAATTTCCTGTCCAAAGCCACGGTATTCGATACCGTCGTACATTCTGCCTAAAACGCGGGCAGTATCGGCAATGCTTTCCTTCTTGCCGATTTGTGAGCCTTGGGGGTCTAAATATGTAACGCCCATACCTAAATCGTAAGCCGCAACCTCAAAGCTGCAGCGTGTACGGGTACTTGTTTTTTCAAAAATCAAGGCAATATTTTTACCTTCGCAATACTTATGCGGAATACCTGCCTTTTTCTTATATTTAAGTTCGCCTGCCAAATCTATAAGGCATTCAATTTCTTCTTTTGAGAAATCCAATAACTTTAAAAAGCTCTTTCCCTTAAAATCCATTATAAAGCGCAACCTTTCTTAATAACTTCTACTGCTTTTTCGAGTAAATTCATTGGAATATTAAGCGCGGGTAAAAGTCTTACCTTATTCTTTGCTTTAATAACCAAAACGCCGTTATCCATACAGTATTTTATAACTTCGCCTGCATCCTTTTCGGTTTCGATACCAAGCATAAGACCTAAACCGCTAACCGATTTAACACCCGAAGCATTTTTAAGCGAATTTATAATAAATTCGCTCTTTTTATTGACTTCTGCCAATAATTCGTCATCTATACGGTTTATTACGCTAACCGCACCTGCACAAGCCACAGGGTTGCCACCAAAGGTAGAGCCGTGTGATGACGGGGTCAAAACGTCCTTAACCCTTTCGCCTAACATAGTAGCACCTAAAGGTAAGCCGTTGCCGAGTCCCTTTGCGGTTGATACAATGTCGGGTAAAACGCCGTATTTCATAAATGCATAAAGAGCGCCTGTTCGACCGTTGCCTGTTTGAACTTCGTCAGCGATTGTTAAAATATCATTGTCCTTTGCAATTTGGAAAATAGCATCGACAAAATCTTTCGAAAGCGGCAAAACACCGCCCTCGCCCTGCACAAGTTCGAACATAATAGCGCAAACCTTATTGTTAGAAACAAGTTCCTTTAATTGCTCTAGGTTACCTGCTTCACAATATATAAACCCATCGGTCAAGGGCAAAAAGTCGGTATGAAAAACGTCCTGACCTGTTGCCGCCAAGGTAGTAATTGTTCTACCGTGGAAGCTGTTTTTAAGGGTAATTATTGTGTTATATTCGCTACCCTTTTTATCTTGAGCGTACTTACGTGCAACCTTAATTGCACACTCGTTTGCCTCTGCACCCGAATTCGAGAAAAACACCTTTTTAAGACCGGTACGAGAGCACAAAATTTCAGCCAATTCAGCACAAGGAGCCGTGTAATAAAGGTTAGAAGCGTGCTGAATTTTGGAAAGTTGCTCAGTTACAGCTTTAACCCATACTTCGTCCGAAAAACCAAAGGTATTAACCGCAATACCTGTTGACAAATCTATAAATTCTTTTCCGTTTTCGTCATACACAAGTGAGCCTTTGCCGCTTGTCAATGCAACGGGAAAACGGGAATAAGTATTAGCAATATAGCAGCTATCTTTTTCAAAAACATTCATACTAATCACCTACAACCATAGTACCCGCACCCTCATTGGTAAGGGTTTCGATAAGGAGTGAATGCGGAACTCTGCCGTCCATAATAAATACCTTTTTAACGCCCTTTTCGATAGCTTCAAGGCAACATTCAATTTTAGGAATCATACCGCCCGAAATTATACCTGTTTCAAATAACTTTTTAGCTTCGCTAACCGTAATTTTGGGTATTAATGTTTCGGGGTTATCTTTATCTTCTAAAACACCTGCAATATCGGTCATAGAAATTAAGCATTCGGCTTCTAAAGCGCCTGCAATAAAAGCTGCCGCTGTATCGGCATTGATATTATAAACGTTGCCGCTTTTATCGCAACCAACGGTTGAAACAACAGGAATATAATCATGCTTTAAAAGATTTAAAATGGGAGCGACGTTTACATCGGTAATTCTACCAACAAAACCCAAACGGTCGTCTTTAACTTCGGCTGTGATTAGTCTGCCGTCAATACCCGAAATACCCATAGCGTTACCGCCACGAACGTTTAAAAGGTTTACAAGGCTTTTATTGATTTTACCAGCCAAAACCATTTGAACTACTTCGGCGGTTTCTTTATCAGTCACACGAAGACCGTCAACCCAAAGTGATTCCTTACCGATTTTATTAAGCATTTCGCTAATTTCAGGTCCACCACCGTGAACAAGCACCACCTTTACACCAACAAGGTGCAAAAGCACGATATCCTGCATAACCTGTTCCTTTAATTCTTCGTTTATCATAGCATTGCCGCCGTATTTGATAACCACGGTTTTGTTATAATATTTTTGAATATACGGTAGTGCTTGAGTTAACACTTCAGCTCTTTGAGCGTTTGTAATATGTAAAGCCATAATATCAATTCCTTTAAAATTTAATTACCTATATAAAGAGTTTCGGGCGAGTCTTAAAACCCGCCTTAAACTTTATGTTCTGTAATCTCCGTTTATTTTAACGTAATCGTATGTCAAATCACAGCCCCAAGCAGTAGAAGAATACTCCCCACTTGAAAGATTAACTAATATTTCAATTTCATTTTGGAGTAAAATTTCCTTTGCAATTTCTTCAGAAAATTCTACACCTGCGCCGTTTTTGCAAACAGCAATTTCGCCCTTTTGAGAGCGGAATGCAACGTCAATTTTATTAACGTCAACCTTTGCGCCCGAATAACCAATAGCGCAAAGCACTCTGCCCCAGTTGGCGTCCGATCCGAACATAGCCGCTTTTGTAAGAGATGAGCAAACAACCGATTTTGCAACGGTTTTTGCAATATCCAAAGTTTCAGCGCCCGAAACCTTACATTCAAGCAACTTTGTAGCGCCTTCGCCGTCGGCTGCAATTTTACGGCAAAGGTTAACGCAAACTGTGTTAAGCGCCTTCATAAAGGTGTTAAAATCGGCACCGTCATCAACTATTTCGGTGTTACCTGCCAAGCCGTTAGCCAATACTACCACCATATCATTAGTTGAAGTATCACCGTCAACACTAATCATATTAAATGTGGTTTGAACATCGGTAGAGAGTGCTTGCCCGAGCATTTTGTCGCTTATTGCACAGTCGGTAGTGATAAAAACAAGCATAGTTGCCATATTGGGATGAATCATACCGGAACCCTTGGCAATACCACCAATTTTACATTCAGTACCGCCGATATTAAAACTAACCGCCACTTCCTTAAGTTTAGTATCGGTAGTCATAATACCTTCCGCCGCTTCCACGCTTTTTTGGGCGCCTAAGCCATCCACCAATTCGGGTATACCGTTCTTAATCGGTGTAATATCAAGCGGTTGACCAATAACACCTGTTGATGCTACGACAACATCGGTTGCATCAATATTAAGTGCTTTTGATAAAATTTCGCAAGTTTCGGTTGCAATTTCCACTCCGTTTGCGTTGCAGGTGTTAGCGTTACCGCTGTTACAAATAACCGCTTGTGCCTTGCCGTTTTTGATATTTTCTTTAGTTACAACCAAAGGTGCGCCCTTAACCAAATTAGTGGTATAAACCGCCGCCGCATTGGCCGGTACTTCACTATAAATAAGGCTCAAGTCACGCTTTGTTTTGTTCTTTCTGATACCACAGTGAATACCGTTGGCTTTAAATCCTTTAGCGGCACAAACGCCGCCTGAAATAATATTCATAAAATTCTCCTATAAATCAAGGCCGCTGGTTTCATCAGCACCTAATACTAAATTCATACATTGTAAAGCCGCACCCGATGCGCCTTTACCTAAGTTATCGTAACGGGCAATAAGTAAAATACGGTCATCATTACCTGCTACGCTTATTTCCATACCGTCGTTAAAGGATAACTTATTGGCCGAAACAAAGCCGTTTTCCGAAAAATCTTCAACGTACTTTACAATAGGACCGTTGTATTTTTTCTCATAAACTGCCTTAACATCTTCGGTTGTACCCTTTATTTGTGACGCAAAAAGCGGAATTGTAACTTCCATACCGCTATAGTAATCACTTACAACGGGGATAAATGCAGGTGCATTTTCAATACCGCAAATTTTTGCCATTTCGGGTAAATGCTTATGTTTTTGGGCAATACCGTATTGGCGTGGGGCATCTAATAAACTGTCACGCTCGTCCGATTCATATTCGTAAATCATACCCTTGCCCCCACCGCTGTAACCTGTAAGGCTAAAGCAATTAAGTAATGCATCGTTCGGCAAAATACCACTTTCAACAAGGGGATAAATTAAAGCAATAAACCCACTTGCGTGACAACCTGGCACTGCAATTCTTTTAGAATTTATAACCTTTTCCCTGTGATTTTCCGATAATTCGGGAAAACCGTATGCCCAATCGTCATTAGTGCGGTGGGCGGTTGAAGTATCCAAAAGCACGGTGTTTGTGTTTTCGGTCAAAGCCACCGCTTCTATTGAAGCCGCATCAGGCAAACACAAAAAAGCAATGTCGGCCTCATTTAAAGCCTGCTTTCTTGCGTTTATATCCTTGCGGTTTTCTTCGGTTAATTTTATAAGTGTAATATCTTTTCTATTTTCAAGTCTTTCGGCAATTCTAAGTCCGGTTGTACCCGCGCTGCCATCAATGAATACCTTTTTCATTTAAAAACTCCGTCAAATATTCAATTTGAGTCTTTACCGACTCAGGACCCGTAGCACCCTTTGAAATACGCTTGTTTACACAAGTTTCGAGTGAAATTTCACCGAATAAATCCTCTTCAAAGGTAGGGTCAAATTCCTTATATTTTTCAAGCGGTAAGGTTTCAAGCACTAAATTTTCCTTAATACAGTAACCTACAATTTCGCCAACGTGCTTATATGCAGTTCTGAAAGGCATACCCTTTTTAACAAGATAGTCGGCCAAATCGGTAGCATTAATAAAGCCCTTGCCTGCCGCGTTATACATATTTTCGCGGATAACTGTCATTGTAGCAATCATAGGTGTAAATACGCCTGAGCACATTTTAACGGTGTCAACCGCATCAAAAATCGCTTCCTTATCTTCCTGCATATCCTTGTTGTATGCCAAAGGCAAACCCTTAAGGGTGGTAAGAAGCGCCATAAGGTCGCCATATACTCTACCTGTTTTACCGCGCACAAGCTCAGCCATATCGGGATTTTTCTTTTGTGGCATAATACTTGAGCCTGTTGTGTAACTGTCGTCAAGTTCAACGAATTTGAATTCCCAGCTCGACCACAAAATTACTTCTTCAGAGAAACGTGAAAGGTGCATCATTAAAATTGAGAATGCCGACATAAGCTCTAAACAAAAGTCACGGTCAGATACGCCGTCAATACTGTTAAGCGAAATACCCGAAAAACCTAAGTTTTGGGCTTCAAATTCGCGGTCGGTATCGTAGGTGGTACCTGCTAACGCACAAGAGCCAATAGGACACTGCGCCCACATTCTTTCTAAAGCGTCCTTAATTCTATCATAGTCACGCTTTAACATAAATGCATAGGCTAAAATGTGGTGAGCAAAGGTTATAGGTTGGGCGCGTTGTAAATGGGTGTAACCCGGCATAATAGCATCTTTATATTCTTCTGCCTTATCCTTAATAACCGCGATAAGCGAAAGCAAGGAATTAGCAATTTCTTCACATTCGCGGCCTAGATATAGCCTTACGTCAAGCGCTACTTGGTCGTTACGGCTACGCGCGGTGTGAAGCTTTTTGCCGGTGTCCCCAATTCTTTTAGTAAGCTCGCCTTCGACAAACATATGTATATCTTCGGCATTCATATCAATAACCAAATTGCCGTTTTCGATATCTTCCAATATACCGCTAAGACCGCTTATTATTTCTTGCGCTTCTGCATTTGTAATAATACCTTTATTTGAAAGCATCATAGCGTGTACCATTGAGCCTTCAATATCCTGTTTATACATTCTGCAGTCAAAATGAATAGAAGAGTTAAAGTCGTCAGCTAATTTGTCAAGCGCCTTTTCAAACCTTCCCGCCCACATTTTTTCCATTATAAATACCTACTTTTTATTTAAGATTATTCTTTGCCTTCATCTTTGCATTTACCTTTGTAGATAAACCATAAAGATTGATAAAGCCTGTTGCATCGCTTTGGTCGTAAACGTCGTCTTCGTCAAAGGTTGCAATTTCGGGGTCATAGAGTGAGTAAGGTGAAGATACACCTGCGTTAATCATATTACCCTTGTAAAGCTTTAAGGTAACGTCGCCTGTTACGGTTTTTTGGGTTTCCTTAACAAATGCTAAAATAGCATCGGTTAAAGGAGTAAACCATAATGCGTTATAAACGTTTTCAGCTAACTTTTGAGCAACTAATGCCTTATAGTGAGCGGTATCCTTATCAAGACAGATAGTTTCAAGCACGTTGTGAGCCTTGTAAAGAATAGCACCGCCGGGAGTTTCGTAAACGCCACGGCACTTCATACCAACAAGACGGTTTTCTACGATATCTAAAAGGCCGATACCGTTTTCGCCACCCAATTTGTTAAGTGTAGTAACAATACCTACCGAATCCATTTCCTTACCATCGATTGCGGTAGGAATACCCTTTTCAAAGTGAATGGTAACGTAGGTTGGCTTATCGGGTGCCATTTCGGGAGAAACGCCCATTTCTAAGAAGCCGGGCTTATTGTATAAGGGTTCGTTTTTGGGGTCTTCCAAATCAAGACCTTCGTGTGATAAGTGCCAAATGTTCTTATCCTTTGAATAGTTGGTTTCACGGTTTATCTTAAGCGGAACGTTGTGTGCTTCAGCGTAGTCGATTTCTTCTTCACGAGATTTAATATCCCATTCACGCCAAGGAGCAATAATAGGCATATCAGGTGCAAAAGCCTTGATAGCAAGTTCAAAACGAACTTGGTCGTTACCCTTACCTGTGCAACCGTGGCAAATTGCATCTGCGCCTTCTTGGAGTGCGATTTCAGCAATTCTCTTAGCAATGGGAGGACGTGCAAAAGCGGTACCTAAAAGATAATCTTCATATAAAGCGCCTGCTTGTACGCAAGGGAAAACGTAATCATCTAAAAATTCTTTTGTAAGGTCTTCTATGTAAAGCTTAGAAGCGCCTGTCTTTAATGCCTTTTCTTCCAAGCCTTCGAGTTCGTCTGCTTGACCTACGTTACCTGATACCGCAATAATTTCAGGATTGTTGTAGTTTTCTTTAAGCCAAGGGATGATGATAGAAGTATCAAGACCGCCCGAATATGCTAAAACTACCTTTTTAAATTCTTTCTTACTCATAACAATAACCTCCGTATGCAGTGTATGCATTAATTTTCATATTTTATGCATAAATTATACATTATTTTGAATAAATATGCAAGAGTTTTCTATATTTTCTTGCTTTTTACCATATCTTTAGAAGATATTTATGCAAATTTATGCAAGTTTACCAAGCCTAAATTAATCTTCCCAAGTTTCTTCGCTTTCGCTAGCCTTGGATTTTGATTTAAAACGCGGAATAATAAAGCCGCTTGCAAGACAAAGTGCAAATACAAGCCAACCTGCCAGAATATTTGATAAAAGATTATATCCGTCAGCCGCGCCGTAAATACCGCCCTTGTTTTTGAAAAGGTCAATTATATTCCAAACAAACAAAATACCCAAAGATACAGGCGCTACAAGCTTTACAGCCATATCAAACCAAATTTGAGGCATTTTGAATTTTTTAGAGTTACGGTTGATTTCCTTAACGATTTTACCTGTTTTAAAGAACCAACCGATTGCCACGGTTTCAAGCACACCGATTAAAATAAGTGTAAAACTGTTACACCAGTTATCCACAATATCAAGCACGGCAAGACCTGCGCCTGTGGTGTAAATTAAAGAAATAACACCTGCGATTATACAAATTGTAATGGTGGTTTTCTTTTTGTCGGTACCAAACTTATCAGAAAAGGCGGTCGAAATACCTTCAACAAGCGAGAAAGCCGAGTCGATAGCCAAAGTACAAAGACAGAAATAAAATACAAAAGCAAATATTGCATTGAATACACCGCTGTTTGAAAGATTTACAATAGCGGTAGGATAAACACCGAAAGCAAGGCCGGGACCTGACTTTTGCGCTAACATATCTTGTAAACCTGTGCCGTACATTGTGGTAAACATTACAATACCCGAAAGTAAGCTTACCGCCAAATCAGAAAATGCGATAATCAAACCGTCACGAGCTATATTGCTGCTGTCATCAAGGAACGAACCGTAAGCAATCATAATTGCCATCATAACCGACATTGAATAGAATACCTGACCTACTGCATCAACCCAAAGCATTGGGTTAGAAAGTGCTGAAAAATCGGGAATGAAGAAGGCTTTTAAACCTGCCATCGCACCCGGCATGGTAGCACCCTTAATTGCCATAAACGCAAGACAAATAACCGGTAAGAAAACAAGATATTTAATAATCTTACCTACGCTGCTTGTACCGTTGCGGATGCAGTAATAAATAAGTCCCCACGCGACAACCATACAAATTATAACCGGTATAGAAACTGTACCAAAGCCTTTAAGTGTACCTGTGGTTTTAATTAAATTTGCCCACAAACTACTTGCCGCTTCGTTATTGCCTGTCATATTAACAAACTTAAAGCTAAATATTGCCATCATAATAACCCACGCAAAAACCACAGCGTAATAAGTAACAATGACAAAAGCATTGGTAGTAGCCGCCCAACCGATAGGCTCAAACCTTTTGTTCATTCGGCGTAAAGCACCGGGAGCGCCCGAGCGCATTTTACGGCCGATTGAAATTTCCATCATCAAAAGCGGAATGCCGATTATAAGCATTGCGGCAATATAAACTAAAAGGAAAGCACCGCCGCCGTGCTTTGCCGCAAGGTTTGGAAAACGCCACGCGTTGCCAAGACCTACAGCCGAGCCAACCGCCGCCAAAATAAAGGTGGCGCTGCTGCCCCAGCTTGAACGTTTTGTTTCAGACATTTTTACACCTTCACTTCTTCTTGTTTTACTTTTGGTTTCTTTTCCTTAAAGTCACATATTTTTTGCTTCACTATAAGCTCGTCATAAGTTTGGCGGAACATTACCCTGCCGCTGAATTTTTCACCGCAGTCGCATATAAAGTTTGCCGAAAACCAACGGTTTGAATACTTCCATTTAGATGCTCGTTTTGCTTTTTTTGCACATTTGGGGCAATTAAACTCCAAATACTTTTTATCGATATGCTCGTCCTTAAGATTAGAGATTGAATAGCTTTTAAATTTAAGCCTTTTAAAAAATTCAGGGTTAGTAGCATCCTTTATAAGCGGACTAAACCGTTCGGCGTTGTAGCACTTTTTCAAAAGATACGCCGCAACCAAGCTATCGTCCTTAGCGGTATGAAAATCAATATTATCAGTTTCGATTTTCAAAAATTCAGCCGCAAGTGAAAGTGATACCTGATTTTTATCAGTATAACCCCTTAAATACATCTCATTCTGAATGAATTTTTGTAAATCAAGGTATTTTTCTATTCTAAAGCGTTTGCCATTTAGCAAATCTTCCTCGTTAGAGATAATTGTATAAAGGTCGGAATTACTCCAAGTCATTGTAACGGCGTCGTCGCCGACCCAATTATTATAACCTTCAACCGCTTCAGCAAACGGCACACCCTGACGCATAATTTCGTTTGTAATACCTGTAAGCCGTGCAAACCTACCTGTAACCTTGTTTGAAATTGCGGATTTTATCGTCACTTCAAAGGTATCGACAATATCAAAATTTTGATTAAGTTTTACGGCGCCGATTTGCAAAATTTGGTTTATAAACCGTTTTTGCGCCTTAAAAAAGGTACTATCCCATTCTAAATCAAGAATAATATAATTCATTATTTTCTCTTCGATTCGTACTTCATTCGTTCTTCTTTGTTTAAAATTCGTTTGCGAAGTCTTATATTGTTTGGTGTAATTTCCACCAACTCATCATTTTTAATAAACTCAAGTGATTGCTCAAGGCTGAGTACGGTATGGGGCACTAAACGAAGCGCATCATCCGAACCCGAAGCACGAGTGTTTGTCAATTGCTTTTTCTTGCAAACGTTACAAACTATATCTTCATTCTTTGGATTTTCGCCGACAATCATACCCTCATACACTTCGGTAGCGGGACCGATAAAGAGTCTGCCGCGGCTTTGTGTGTTGTAAAGACCGTAGCCTGTTGCATCGCCTGTTTCGTGTGCAATAATAGAGCCTGTAGAACGCTGCGCAATATCGCCCTTATATTCTTCATAACTGTTGAAAACGTGGTTCATAATACCGTTACCGTTAGTATCGGTCAAGAACTGTGAACGGTAGCCCAAAAGTCCGCGGGCAGGAATCAAAAATTCAAGGTGTGAAGTACCGCCTTCACGTGTGCCCATATTTTTAATTTCAGCTTTGCGGGTACCAAGTCTTTCCATAACCGCTCCCACATACTGTTCGGGAACTTCAATCATCAAAAGCTCAATAGGTTCCAAGAGTTTGCCGTCTTCGGTCTTTTTATAAATAACCTCAGGCGGAGAAACCTGAAATTCATAACCCTGACGGCGCATTGTTTCAATCAAGATTGAAAGATGCAATTCGCCACGACCCGAAACCTTAAAGGTATCAGCCGAGTCGGTTTCTTCTACACGTAAACTAACGTTAGTCATAACTTCCTTAAACAAGCGGTCGCGCAAATTACGTGAAGTTACAAACTTGCCGTCGCGTCCCGCAAAGGGAGAATTGTTAACCATAAAGTTCATAGAAAGGGTCGGCTCATCAATCTTTACAAAAGGTAAGGGTTCAATACAATCGGTAGCGCAAGCAGTTTCGCCGATTTCAAGACTGTCAAGACCGGCAACCTGAATAATGTCGCCTGCCGCAGCCGATTCAACCTCTACCCTCTTTAAGCCCTTATACATAAAGAGCTTTGCAATTTTCATATTGTTAAAACTGCCATCCTTATGACAAAGAGCCACAGCTTGTCCCGATTTAAGCGAACCGCGAATAACACGGCCCACACCTATACGACCCAAATATTCATCATATTCAATATTTGTGAAAAGAATTTGTAAAGGTGCTTGCTTATCACCTTCGGGAGCTTCAATTTCTTTTACAATTGCATCGAAAAGCGGACGCATATCTTCACCCTTAATATCGGGCGAGTAGGAAGCATAACCGTCACGACCTGAAGCGAATACCACTGGGAATTCGATTTGTTCTTCGTCGGCGCCAAGTTCAATAAACAAGTCAAGCACTTCGTCAACAACCTCATAAGGTCTTGCCATAGGTCTATCAATCTTATTAACCACAACAACCGCTTTTTTGTTAAGCGCCAACGCCTTCTTAAGCACGAAGCGGGTTTGGGGCATACAACCTTCAAATGCGTCAACAAGCAAAAGTACGCCGTCAACCATTTGCAAAATACGTTCAACCTCGCCACCAAAATCGGCGTGACCCGGGGTATCAACAATATTGATTTTAATATCGCCGTACATAACGCTTGTGTTTTTAGAAAGAATGGTTATACCGCGTTCTCTTTCCAAATCATTGGAGTCCATAACACGCTCGTCAACCGATTCATTTTCACGGAAGGTACCGCTTTGTCTTAAAAGCTGGTCAACAAGGGTTGTCTTACCGTGGTCAACGTGGGCAATTATAGCTATGTTTCTTAAATTTTCAATCTTTGCCATTCAAAAACTTCCCTTTATATAGTTTAACTTATATATTATATTATATATATAATACTTTGTCAAATAAAAAACACCCGTATTTCCAAAAAATACAGGTGTTTGTATTATTCTATTGTCGTATCTTGGGATGGTGTGCTATCCTCCGATGAAGTACTGCCTTGCGAAGTGTCGGCAGGCTCGCTCGAAGGTGTATCACTCGAAGTATCCTCCGACGGTGTGGAATCGGTGCTGCTGCTAGGCGATTCTTCCGAAGAAATATTTCCACTTTGTGTTTCACTTTCGTTAGGCTCTAACGGTAAAGATTCGGTCGGTTCTGATGAAGTAACCGATGAAGTATCCGAAGAAGTCGCTTCTTCAGAGCTGTTATCATCCAATTCTTCTTGCGGCAAATAATCTTCTTCCTTTAAAACAATACCGGGGGTTGTACCCACCTTATAATAACCGTTGCCCTTGCGGTAAACGTCTTCACTGTCCTTGAATTCAATCGGCTCTAAATCCTTGTGGATTTCACGCATAATATCGCGCCAAACCGTCTTGGCAGCGCTTGTGTTATATACACGTTGGTTATGGTCAAAGCCATACCAAACCGAACCGACGTAATAAGGTGTGCCGCCAACCAACCAAGAATCCTTAGTATCACTTGAAGTACCGGTTTTTGCATAAGCCTTCATACGCCAATTAAAGCCGCCGATAAGCCTGCCCGTGCCGCCTTCGGCATAAACCACTTCGCGCAATAAATGATTCATGATAGTTGCAGTAGATTCACTTATGGCGCGTTCACCCTTAGTATCTTCTTCTAAAATAACCTCGCCCGAAACACCAACGATTTTGTAATAAGTAGTCGGTTTATAATAAATACCGCCGTTACCAAAAATCGCAAACGCCGACGCCGATTCTATTGGAGTTATACCGTAAGTGCAGCCGCCAAGCGCCAAGGAAGCGGCGTTTTTGTCGGCATTAACCAAGTGTTTAAACTTTAGCTTTTCTGTCAAGAATGTATATGAATTCTCAATTCCAACGTCGTCCATAAGCCTTACGGGAACGGCGTTCATCGAACGGCGAAGGGCATAATTTAGAGGCACTTGACCCATATAATCGCCAAACCATTCACGCGGGCCCCAACGGCCATCACTATAGTAATGCTTTATAGGTTTATCAAGCACGGTTGTGGTGTAATCGGCAATATCATTTTCAATCGCCAATGAATAAACACCCAAAGGCTTCATAGTAGAGCCTGGCTGACGCGGAACGTCGGCACGGTTAAGCCCGCGGTTAACAGTTTTTTCACCAACACCGCCAACCACACCTACGATATGTCCCTCGTAATCCATAACAGCCATTGCCGACTGTACGTCTTCTAACTCGCCTTTTTCGTTTTTGCGTTTTTCATTAAAATAGCTTTGCCTATCTTCATAAACAACTTCCATAGTGGACTGAATTTTAGGATTCATAGTAGAATAAACCTTAAATCCGCCATTATAAAACATTTGGGAAGCAATAGCGTTATTACACTTATACTTTTCAGATAAATCGGCTATTACCTGCTCTATTAACGTATCAATAAAATAGTCGTTAATATCGGTATCAAGGTTCTCTTTTTGAGAAAAATCGAGGGTTATTTCTTCATAATACGCCGATTGATATTCAGCATAAGAAATATGCCCAAGTTCATACATTTTACTAAGCACAGTGCGACGTCGTGCCCTGTTTTCTTCCATACTGCGCACAGGGTTATACTTAGACGGATTTTTGGTTATTGCCGCTATTGCCGCGCTTTCGGCAAGGGTTAATTCGGATACATCTTTATTGAAATAATAATTTGCTGCAACCTCAACGCCGTTAATACCGTTGCCTAAAGCAATCGTATTAAGATATGCTTCCAAAATTTCGTCCTTTGAAAGCTTGGTTTCAATAAAGATTGCGCGAACAATTTCACGTACCTTGCGAGAATACACCTTTTCGTTATCCCAAGTGATATTTTTAATCAATTGTTGGGTTATTGTCGAAGCGCCAAAATCAACCGAACTAAACTTGAAAACCTGGTTTAAAGCCGCCAAAACAGTACGCGCCCAATCGACACCGTGATGTTTTTCAAAATCCTCGTCTTCAATGGCAATAAAGGCGTTTTTAAGATATTCAGGCATCTTCCCAATCGGCACCCAAATACGATTTTCGTCGCCGTGAAGACGCTTGTATTCTTCCCATTCGCCGAGCTCGTTTTTATAGTATATAACCGAAGTCATATTAAGTTCCAAATTCCTTACGTTTTCAACGATTTTCAGAGAAGAAAATATGTCAAATTTGTTTGGCAAATCATACCCCGCAGAAAACAAGGTTGATAAAAATACGCAAAGTATTAAAAGACAGGATATTAAATTTACAAAAATATTTTTAAATTTAAAAAAATCCAATTTTCGCGCGTCTTTATTATCTCTTTTAAAGGCCAAAATATCCCATCCTTTCCACAAATTTTCTTAATTATAGCACTTTAAATTTAAGATATCAATCGCTTTTTCAACTAACAATAATTGTAAATTTTCTATAAATTTGGTAAATCTGTATTGCAAGAACAGAAAAATAACATTATAATTACTATATTAACCACGAAGGGAAATAAAAAATGCTACAACTAAAGGGTATTAAAAAGAATTATATAACGGGCGATACCACCGTTCAAGCACTCAAAGGTATTGATTTACGCTTCCGCAAAAGTGAATTTGTATCGGTACTTGGTCAATCTGGCTGTGGTAAAACAACACTTTTAAATATAATAGGCGGACTTGATAAATATTCCGACGGCGACCTTTTTATAAACGGTGTTTCTACAAAAAACTTTAAAGCAAGGGACTGGGATAACTACCGCAACCATTCGGTAGGCTTCGTTTTCCAAAGCTATAACCTTATCCCACACCAATCAGTTTTACAAAACGTTGAACTGGCGTTAACCCTTTCGGGCGTTTCTAAAAGAGAACGCCGTAAAAGAGCTGTCGAAGCACTCGAAAAGGTAGGCCTTTCTGACCAATTAAAGAAAAAGCCGAGCGAAATGTCGGGCGGACAGATGCAGCGTGTTGCCATTGCCCGTGCAATCGTTAACAACCCCGATATTATTTTAGCCGACGAACCCACAGGCGCGCTTGATACCGAAACCAGCGTTCAGGTAATGGAAATTTTGAAGGAAATTTCTAAAGAGCGCCTTGTAATTATGGTTACCCACAACCCTGAGCTTGCCGAAGAATACTCAACACGTATTATTCGTATGCTTGACGGTGTTGTTACTAGCGACAGTAATCCGCTTACACGTGAAGAATTATCGCCCGAATCAGTTTTAGAGGCAGCCCCCCACCTGCGCACCAAAACCAAAAAGGCAAAAATGCCCTCTATGTCGCTTTCGACCTCTTTTTCACTTTCGCTTAAAAATTTATTTTCCAAAAAAGGCCGCACAATCTTAACCTCATTTGCGGGAAGTATCGGTATTATTGGTATTGCCCTTATTTTTGCGGTTTCGCAAGGTATGACAACCTACATCAATATCGTTCAGGAAGACACCCTTTCATCCTACCCGTTAACACTTGAAAATCAGTCGATGGACGTTTCATCCCTTTTGGAAGCCTTTATAGGCTCGGCTGCGGCGGCTGAAAAGCACGATAACGATGCGGTTTATCAAAAATCAATGATTTATGATATGCTCAACGCCTTAAACACCACCGAAACCAATAAAAACGACCTTAAATCCTTCAAAACCTATCTTGAAAATCAACTTGCGAAGGATAGCACAAATGAAGAACTCAAAAGCGCTGTAAACGGTGTTTCTTATACCTACGATTTTGATATGCTGATTTATACCGAAAACAGCGAAGGCAAAATTATTCGCTCCGATTCACAAGAGCTTATGCAGGAAATTATGCTCGAGCATCTTGGTATGGATATGAGCAATATGATTCAGATGAGCGAAAGCGCCGGTATGAGCAGTAGTATGATGACCATGGGCGGTGGAATGAAGCTTTGGCAAGAAATGCTAACAGGTAAAAACGGTGAGCTTATTAATCCGCTTATCAAAAAGCAATACGATATGATTTACGGCGATTGGCCTAATGATTACAACGAAATCGTACTTGTGCTTGACGAAAATAATGAACTTGACGATATTTCACTTTATGCATTAGGTCTTAAAACCAAGGAAGATATCAACGCTTTGGCAGATGCCGCAATAAATAAGACCGAGCTTAAATATGAGCAAAAAAAGTGGTCTTATGAAGAAATTTGCGATAGAGAATTCCGCGTAATTCTTAATTCAGACTGCTTCACCTACGATGAAAACAGCAGTCTTTACACCGATTTGCGCGAAACTTCGGCAGGTCTTAAATACCTTTACGATAACGGCATAAACCTTAAGGTTACAGGTATTATCCGCCCAAATGAAGAAGCCGTTTCTACTATGCTTACGGGCGCTATCGGATATACCAAATCTCTTACCGAATACGTTGTGGAAAAAGCCCACAATTCAAAGGCTATAAAAGAGCAAAAAGAAAAACCAAAGACCGATATTTTCACAAATCTTCCCTTTAGTGAAAACAGCCAAAACCTTACCGACAAAGAAAAACAGGCCGAATTCAAAAAGTATTTAAATTCGCTTGATGAACACAAAAAAGCCGAAACTTATCTTAAAATCAAGTCGGTTCCCGCTAAGGCTGAGGTTCAAGCCTTTGTGGATAACACCATCGGCACTATGACAAGGGAGGATATGGAAGCAACCCTTTCCCCTGTTTTATCGGCTCAAACAGGTATGAGCGAAAGCGAACTCGGCAATTATTTATCTTCAATGAAGGAAGAAGATTTAAAAGAAATCTTCACTTCAATTTTAGAAGAACAGTATAAATCACAATACGCAGCTACCGTTGCTATGCAATTAGCACTTCTAACCGAAGAACAGTTAGTAGCCGCATTGGAAGTAGAAAAATCCAACTACTCAACCGAAGAATGCGCTTTATTCTATGACGAAGTTTTGGAATTTTCCGAATCAAGCTACGACAGCAATATGCGCAAACTCGGTTACGTAAGCCTTGACACCCCCTCTTCAATCAATATTTTTGCCACCACCTTTGAAGAAAAGGATATAATCGAAGCTGCTATAACCGAATATAACGACGGTGTTGATGACCTTTCAAAAATCAGTTATACCGACTATTTAGGTATTATGATGTCCTCAATTACCACCATTATCAACGCTATAACCTACGTGCTTATTGCATTTGTTGCGGTATCACTCGTTGTTTCTTCGATTATGATTGGCGTTATAACCCTGATTTCAGTACAAGAACGCACCAAGGAAATCGGTATTCTTCGCGCTATTGGTGCTTCAAAGCGCAACGTATCCACAATGTTTAACGCCGAAACGGTTATAATAGGCTTTACTTCGGGTGCTTTGGGTGTGCTTATAACCTATCTTTTATGCATACCCATAAACCTTATTTTGCATGAGCTTACAGGCATTAATAATCTTAACGCTATATTGCCCATACCCGTGGCAATAATTCTTGTAATAATAAGCGTTTTCCTCACTATGCTTTCAGGTCTTATTCCTTCACGCTCTGCCGCTAAAAAAGACCCGGTAATAGCACTTAGAACCGAATAATTTCAAGCTTTTTATCCCTATTATTACACCGCAGGAGTGTCAAACCCCTGCGGTGTATATTTTTTAGCAAATATTTCAAAAAAACTCTTCTATTTTCACACAATTTTTGGTATAATAAATTTAACTATGTACAGGTGGTGTAGATTGTGTTTATAAATATAAACGGTCTTAATATAGAATATACCATAGAAGGCGAAGGTTACCCCGTTTTATTATTGCACGGTTGGGGATCGTCTTACGTTGCATACACAGGTATTATAAACACCCTTAAAAATCGCCACAAGGTAATAGCGCTAAACTTCCCCGGTTGCGGCAATTCCGACACAATGGAGAATCCTTGGACTTTAGATGATTACTGCAATTTAGTGCTTGAATTTATGAAAGCACTCGATATTAACAATCCCATTATGTTCGGTCATTCACACGGTGGCAGAGTTACTATCAAGATGGTAGCAAGCGGTATGTTTAATCCACCAAAAATCGTTTTGCTCGATTCGGCAGGACTTATTCCTAAAAAAAGCTTTCGCCAAAAATGGCGTGCTAAAAGCTTTAAGCTTATAAAAGCAATTCTCACTTTGCCTATTATAAAAAGTTTTTCTGCTCCCCTTTTAGATAAAGCAAGACGCCATTACGGCTCAGCCGATTACAACGCCGCTCCCCCCGTTTTGCGTCAAACCTTGGTATCGCTCGTCAACACCGACTTGCGCGATATTTTAGAAAATATCAAATGCCCAACACTTCTTATTTGGGGCGAGAACGACACCGCAACCCCACTTTCCGACGCTAAAATAATCGAAAGTAAAATAGGCGACTGCGGTCTTTGTGTTATAAAGGGTACAGGTCATTTTTCCTTTTGTGAAAAACCCTTTGAAGCCCACGCTATAATAAACAGTTTTATTAGTTAATGAAGGTGTTTTAATGAATATTTATTTACTTATTTCCTTAATATTGGCGGCTTTTAGCGCACTTTTCAGCATTACCCGCCAATTCCAAATGTTCCAACAAAATTCTTACTACCCATCACGCTATTTCAGGTGGCTTAAGGGCAGTTCATCAAATGGTCTTTTCGGTGCGGCTTTAGCCTACCTTGTGATAGCCGTTCTCTATTTCTTTAAGTTATACATAATCCAATGTATAATGAGCGCCATTTTACTATTATGCTTTATTATTTCGGCAATTAAAATTCAAAAAAAATCGGTCAAGGGTCTTGTTTTTACCGACAGAGTTAAACGACTTTATTTGGCATGCGGCTTACTTTCGGCAATTTTCATCCTATTATATGCTTTTTGCCCCCAAAACATAGTGGGGCGTGTGGCTATCGCCCTTTGCCTTATCCTTTCTTACGTCACTCCACTTACCACCTTTGCACTTTGGGGCATTACCTTACCCGTTGAAAAGGCAATTTCAAGATACTATATAAACGACGCCAAAAAGGTGCTTGCAAACCGTCCTGATATGACGGTTATCGGCATTACGGGTAGCTACGGCAAAACCACAACAAAATTTATTTTAACTCGTATTTTAAGCGAAAAATTCAACGTTGTTTGTACACCGCACAGCTACAATACACCGATGGGTGTTGTTAAAACCATCCGCACAATGCTAAAACCCCAAACCGAAATTTTCGTTTGCGAAATGGGCGCTAAAGAGGTTGGCAACATTAAAGAAGTTTGTGATATTGCAAGTCCCAAATACGGCATTATCACATCGGTCGGTCCCCAACACCTTGAAACCTTTAAATCAATTGAAAACGTATTTTCAACCAAGTTTGAATTAGCCGACGCAGTAAAAGAAAACGGCGGACTTACCTTTGTAAACGGCGATAGCAAAGAAATTATCGACCGCATTGGCGATGAGTTTAAGGTTTACGGCACCGATAAAAGCTTTGATTTTTACGGCAAAGACCTTTCTTACGGTCGCGGCGGCTCACAATTCACACTAAAGCTTGGCCGCAAAAACGTCAAATTCACCACTGCGCTTTTAGGTCTTCACAGTATAATTGATATAATAGGCGCAGTATCACTCGCCTATACTTTGGGCGTGGATATCCCCGATTTGCAATATGCGGTGGCTTCTCTAAAACCGGCCGAACACCGATTAGAAATGAAACCCTTTACAAACGGCTCACTTCTTATTGACGACGCTTACAACTCCAACCCTGAAGGTTGCCTTGAAGCCGTGCGAGTGCTCGGTTCGTTTGACGGTATGCAAAAGGTTATCGTAACCCCAGGTCTTGTAGAACTTGGCGAAAAGGAATATGAATGCAATTATGCGCTCGGCAAGGAAGCCGCGCAAAATTGCGACAAAATTATTCTTGTTGGCACAAACCGTTCAAAACCGATTGCCGACGGTGTACGCGAAAACGGATTTGGTGAAGAAAATTTATTTATTGCGGCAAGCTTTAAAGAAGCTATGGATATTTATTCCACCTTTGCAGATAAAAACACCGTAGTGCTTTTTGAAAACGATTTGCCAGATAATTACTTGTATTAAGGAGATTTGTTATGAAAATAAATGTTGCTTTCGTTTACGGTTGTCGCTCGGTTGAGCACGAAGTTTCTATTATTTCGGCAGTTCAGGCAATGCGTGCCGTTAATAAAGAAAAATACAACGTTATCCCCGTTTATGTTGATAAAAACGGCGAAATGTACACAGGCATCGACCTTTTAGAGATTGAAAACTACCGCAATTTACCCGAACTCACTAAAAAATGCACAAAAATTTACTTTGCGCGTGAAGGCGACAGCGTCTTAATGAAACCCCAACAGCAAAAACTTTTCGGCAAGGTTAAAAACGTTGCCATTGACGTGGCTTTCCCCGTTGTTCACGGTACCAACTGTGAAGACGGCACCGTGCAAGGTTTGTTTGAATTTTTAAATCTCCCCTACGTTGGCTGTGATATTATTTCTTCAGCAGTAGGTATGGATAAGGCTATATTCAAAGACGTACTTAAAAATGCCGGTCTTCCCGTGCTTGATTGCATCTCTTTCCGCGCAAAAGAATATATGACCGCTAAAGATACTTATGCTAAAAGAATAAAAAAAGAAATCGGTTTCCCGCTTATTGTAAAGCCGGTTAACTTAGGCTCAAGCGTTGGTATCAGCAAGGTTTCAACCCAAGAAGAATTAGACAGTGCAATTATGTTGGCTCTCTCCTTTGCGGACCACGTTCTAGTTGAAAAGGCTATTACCAATTTACGCGAAATTAACTGCTCGGTTTTAGGCGATGCGATTTCTTGCGAAGCCAGTGTTTGCGAAGAACCAATTGCTAATGACGAAATTTTGTCTTACGAAGACAAATATATGGGTAACTCCAAAAAATCAGGTGGCAGCAAGGGTATGGCTTCTTTAGGCAGAAAAATCCCCGCCGAAATAAGCGAAGAAAAATCTCAGGAAATCCGCGAGCTTGCATGCAAAGTTTTCAAGGCGCTCGGTTGTAACGGTGTTGTACGTATCGACTTTATGATTGACACCAAAACAGACACCGTTTACGCTAACGAAATTAACACCATCCCAGGCTCTCTCGCATTCTATTTGTGGGAAGCTACCGGTGTTAAATACACCGAGCTTATTGATAAGCTTATTGACCTTGCTTTCAAGAGAAATCGTCTTCGTGACAATATCACCTACACTATCGACACCAACATTTTAGCAGGTGTTTCGTTTGGTGGTGCTAAAGGCTCTAAAGGAGCAAAAATGTAATGACTAAGCTTCTGATACAGCTTTTTATAAAAAACCACGAAGACACCAAAAACAACGTCGTCCGCGCCAAATACGGTAATTTGGGTAGCTTTGTAGGTATTGTTTGTAATTTATTGCTTTGTGTTTTAAAAATCACTATAGGTAGCATTACAGGCAGTATTTCGATTACGGCCGACGGTCTTAACAACCTATCGGATATGGGGTCTTCGGTTATAACTATGGTCGGCTTTAAACTTTCAAATAAGCCTGCCGACAGCGACCACCCGTTTGGCCACGGCAGAATGGAATATATGTCGGCATTTATCGTGGCGGTACTTATTTTATTAGTTGGGTTTGAGCTTTTTAAATCTTCAATAACCGCACTTGTAACAAACGCGCCCGCGCCTACATACTCACTTTGGGCAATAATTATTCTTATTGTTTCTATTCTAGTTAAACTTTGGCTTTTTATCTTTAACCGCAAATTAGGTAAAAAGATTGATTCCGAATCTTTACTCGCCACCGCGCAAGATTCACTTAACGATACCATCGCCACCACCGTTATTTTAATTTCGGCAGGTGTTTCGTACTACTTTACCCTACCCTTTAATTTGGACGCGGTTATGGGCATTGCCGTTGCGGTATTTATTCTTCTTTCGGGCATAAACACCGCCAAGGACACACTTAACAGTATTTTAGGCACACCGCCCGACAAGCAAGATATTGAAGATATTAAAAACATTATTTTAGAATATCCCGAATTTGTCGGTATTCACGACCTTATAGTGCACAACTACGGTCCGGGCAGGCAGTTTGCTTCGGTGCACGTTGAAGTGCCGCAGGATATTGACATTGTAAAATGTCACGAGCAAATCGACCTTTGCGAAAAACAGATTACCGAGAAATTGGGCATTGAGCTTGTTATTCACATGGACCCGATTGACGTTAATAACGAGGCGGTAAACTTTGCAAAAGCAAAACTTAGCGAAGCATTAAAAGAAATTCACGAAAGTCTTACCCTTCACGATTTTCGTATGACACCCGAATGTGACACCCGCACAAACTTAATTTTTGACGTGGTTTTACCCGTTGGGTTTAAAATGAAAAAAAGTGAATTGCACGACAAGATAAATGAAATCGCAAAGGAAATTAACCCAACCTATTGTTGTGTTATAACCTTCGATAACAATTTTACAGGTGAATAAATATACAAAAAGGGAGTCAAAAGACTCCCTTTTAATTTGCCCGATTTTTTCAAAAGGGCAACCCCTCCCCTTATACACCAAAAATCACATAATTGTTTTTATCAGTCGAAGCAGGAACATATCCACTCTTCAATAATTTAGAACACTTACCTAAATATGCCTTTAAAATCTCCCTGCTCATATTTGTAATATCATCACGCTCGACGGCTTCTTCAGCTGTAATCATCAATACCTCGCTGTTTTCAAATCCATCCGATTTCGGAACTCCCGATATATAATCCATTACAAAAACGGCACACCACTGTTCCGACTTGAACTGCATAGCAATTATGGATTTTGCTTTTGCGGTAACACCTGTTTCTTCAAGAATTTCACGTTCAACCGCTGTGGTAGGCAATTCATTTTCCTGCACATACCCGCCTGGTAGCAAAATCCTGTCCTTTGCATTTCCGTAAGTATGACGAACAAGCAAAATCTTGCCATCTATTTCCACAATTCCGCAAACAGTATAATATTTATTATTCATAACTCAGTTCCTTTTTAGCTTTATAATAACACCCTCGTGAAGAACGGTGAAATCATGATTCTCATCATTTAATATATCCATAAGTTCATCACGGAATTCGGAGATTTTATCTTCTGTCAAAGTTGCACCAACACCTCTACTTGCCACCATTCTATCACACCAGCCTTCTCTTGAAAACGGTATATAAAAATCCTTTTTCATAATTGTTTCAACAAAAAAATCCTTGCTTAACCAATGAAAATCAATTCTATCAGAACGCTTCTTAAAACCGCACCAGTTAGGATTATAACGCTTGACAAGCTCAAAACTCCTGCGAATAATTTCATCCTCGTCAGGTAACCAAGTGAGAAACATAATATAAAGGTTGCCGTCTTTTTTCAATACTCTGTGCAGTTCTGGCAGCAGCCTTTCCTTATCAAAATAAACCCAGCATTGTAGTGCTGTAACAACATCAAAACTGTTATCATCAAAAGGCAGATTATGTGCATCGGTGCAGATAAAATTTGCTTTCGGCAGAAGTGCTTTTGCCTGTTCGATCATTTCAGAGGATATATCCACACCCGTATACTCTCCACTGTAATGCCCCATATTCATGGGAAGAATACCTGTCCCTGTACCTATGTCAAGTATTTTTTGTTTGGGCTGTCCCACGCCGAGAGAGTGGAGCATTTCCCAAAATTCTTGCGGATAAATATTTCTGCTCTTTGCATACAATTCTGCAGTTCTGCCCCAGTCGAAATAATTTCCGCCGTCAATAGTCATATTTCTCAGCCTTTCATAATAAATCTGCTCGGAAAGATAGAATGGAGTAGCGTAAAACTGACAGCCTAACCGGTATTCACTTGCTGATATGCCAAAATACTTTTTAAAGCTTCGCTCAAAAACCTCCAGCGTATCAAATCCGCAAGCAAAAGCAATTTCAGTAATGTTTTTATCAGTTTCGGAAAGCATTGTCGTGCTGTTTTGAATACGAACAATATTTACGTAACGCATAGGAGTAATGCCTGTGAATTCAGTAAAGAGCCGCGAAAACTGTGGTATTGAATACCCCGAAACCTTCGCAAGTTCATCAAGTAACATTTTATTACTGAAATTATCATCTATAAATTTCAGCGTTTCGCATATAAATTTTCGCCTATTCATTCCATCACCGTCCTTATGATAGCATTTTTCATGAAAGGCTGCACGACGATTTTTATTATTTTAATTTTCTATAAAGTTCAATTACCTCTTGCCTTAAATTTGCATTTTCGGGCAGTTTAATTTGCGGGTCGCCAGAGAGCAGCTTTTGGGCTTCGTCCTTTGCCTTTAAAAGCACTTGTTTATCGGCAAAAAGGTCGGCTATGCGCATTTCGGGGATGCCGTGCTGACGGTTACCGAGAAAATCCCCCGGACCGCGAAGCGCCAAATCATAATCGGCAATTTTAAAGCCGTCGGTTGTGTTTTTTATAACGTCTAAGCGGTTTTTAGTATCGGGCGAAGTAGCATCCGAAATCAAAATACAATCCGATTTATACTGACCTCTGCCTATTCTACCGCGTAACTGATGAAGCTGTGAAAGACCGAATCTATCAGCATTTTCAATAAGCATTATAACGGCATTTGGAACGTCAATTCCAACTTCGATAACAGTTGTAGCAACCAACAACTGAATTTCGCCCTTGGCAAAGTTAGTCATTACCGATTCCTTATCCTTTGCCGACATTTTGCCGTGCAAAAGACCGAGCTTATACTCCCGAAACTCGCCGTTTTTAAGCTTTTCGTAATACTCATTAGCCGATGTTAATTCCAGTTCTTCGTTTTCGTCAACCAAGGGGCAAACTATGTAGGCTTGCCTACCTTCATCTAAAAACTTCTTTATATAATTATAAATTCTTGTGCGGTAGGTTGAATCCACGCTGTAAGTATCAATTTTTTGGCGTCCTTTTGGGTACTCGTCGATAATGCTTATATCGAGGTCGCCATAGAGTATATATGCCAAGGTTTGCGGAATGGGTGTTGCCGACATAACTAATTTGTGCGGATTTTCGCCCTTACCCGATAATTTATCACGCTGAGCCGCGCCAAAACGATGCTGTTCATCGGTAATAACAAGTCCTAAATTAGAAAACTCAACGTCGTTTACTATCAAAGCGTGAGTGCCGATTATAACATCAATTTCGCCTTTTTTAAGGCAATCTTTAATTTCGGTTTTCGCCTTTTTGCTCATCGAACCCGTAAGCAAGCCGCACCTTATACCTGTTTTTTCGGTAATGGCAAGGAAGGTTTTATAGTGCTGCTCCGCCAAAATTTCGGTCGGTGCCATAAGCGCCGATTGATAGCCGCCCTTAGCCGCCACAAAACACAAAGCCGCTGCCACCACGGTTTTACCGCTACCAACGTCACCTTGCACAAGGCGTGACATTGGATGCCCTTCCTGCATATCTGAAAGGCATTCGTTTATTACTTTTCTTTGGGCATTTGTCATCGAATAGGGCAAACATTTTTCAAAATCGGTAATATCATTATCTTTTATGACACAACCGCTTTGCTTGTGGTTTTTAAGCTTGATAACCGTGAGCGCCACCTGTAAGCAAAACAATTCTTCAAAAACCAATCGTTTTTTAGCGCGCTCAAACGATTCGTGACTTTTTGGGAAATGGATATTCTCTAGCGCATACTTAATATCGCAAAGATTATTGGATTTTCTAATACTTTCAGGCAAAACGTCAGGCATTTCACAGGCTTCTAGTGCTGCTTTAACCAATTTTTCAAGCGTTTTGGAGCTCATATCACGACTTGCAGGATAAATCGGCTCAATACCGTTATAATACCCCTCTTTAATAATGGGGGAATTCATTTGCTTTAACACAAAACTGCCCTCTAGCTTGCCGTAAAAAAGATATTCGCCGCCTACGTTCAAGTGATTTGCCAAGTAAACCTGATTAAAAAGGCTTACCGCAAAGCGACCGCTCTTATCCTCTGCCAAAAATTTATAGATAGTCATTCCCCTTCGGGTTTCAAAAGTTTCAATAGGGGTTACAATTTTCGCCTTAATACATACGTTTTGATAAAAAGGCGCCTTCGCAACAGGGGTGATATCGGTCCAATCCAAATACTTTCGTGGAAATAAGCGCAAAAGGGCACCGACTGTATCGATGCCCTTTGATTTTAAAATTTCAGCCCTTTTTAAACCGACACCCTTTAAAAATTGAATATCAGTATTAGCTGTCACAAAAAACAACTCCTATTCTACCGAAAGGATATAATAATAAATTGGTTGACCACCGTTTATCATGGTGATTTCTACCTTGTTGCCGAACTTAGCTTGAATTTTTTCTTCAATCGCAGCTGCTTGACTAGCGGTTACATCCGCACCGTAAATAACGGTAACAAATTCGCTATCGGCTTTAATCATTTTCTTTAAAAGCTTTATAACGCTCTTTTCAAGGTCGGTTTCGGTAAAGGTAACCTTACCGCCTAAAAGCGCCATTAATTCGCCCTGCTTAATCTTAAAGCCGTCAAAATCGGCATCCCTTGCAGCAAATGTGATTTGGCCTGTTGCAACACGTTCGGTAGCCTTTTGCATTTCGATAGTGTTTGCCTTATCATCGCTATCAGGGTCGAACGAAAGCATTGCCGAAACACCCTGCGGAATAGTTCTTGTGTGGATTACAATAACCTTACGGGTGCTAATCGGAATAGCCTGTTCAGCCGCCATAATAATATTTTTATTATTCGGTAACACGTAAACTGTGTGAGCAGGTGTGGCTTCAATAGCCTTTAAAATATCGTCGGTGCTGGGGTTCATTGTCTGACCACCCGAAACGATAGTATCAACACCTAAATCACGGAACAACGCTGCCACGCCATCGCCCGCACAAACCGATACAAAACCAACGTCCTTTGTAGGCTCTACAGGGGTAAAGGTTTCGGTACGGTCAGCACTTTTAGCGGGTTTCTTTTTGGTGTTTTGCGCGTCGTGCTTAGCCTTTTCGTGTTGGTCACGCATATTTTCAATCTTCATATTAACAAGCGAACCAAAGGTAAGACCGCTTTCAATAGCATTACCCGGATGATCGGTATGAACGTGAACCTTGATGATTTCTTCATCATCAACCACAACAACACAGTCGCCGATGGTTTCTAAGAACATTCTAAGTTCATTAGGTTCTTTAGTAACTTCAGGATTGCGGTTAACAATAAATTCGGTACAGTATGTGAAGGTAATTTCGGTTTCAAATTCACCCGCTGCGTTAAAGGATTCTCCTTCATCGCTTTCTTCGATAACAGGCGTTGCATTAGATTTAATCATAACGCCATCCTTAAATACCGAAAGCATACCTTCAAGTATAATTACAAAGCCACGACCACCTGCGTCAACAACGCCTGCTTTTTTAAGCACGGGCAACATTTCAGGTGTTTCGTCAAGAGCTATTTTAGCGCCTTCTAAAGCATATTCAAAAATTGCAAGTTCATCCTTACCGTCTTTATATGCTTTGTCAGCATATTCGCTGGCAACACGTGCAACGGTTAAAATAGTACCTTCGGTAGGCTTCATAACAGCCTTGTAAGCTGCTTCAACACCGTATGCAAAGGCATCTTTAATATTTTTAGGTGTTACAAATTCATCATTACCGATACCCTTAGCAAAGCCGCGGAAAAGCAACGAAGTAATAACGCCCGAGTTACCGCGAGCACCACGAAGTAATGCAGATGAGTTAACCGAAGCCACCTTGCCTGCAGTCGCGCCTGAAAGCTTTTCAAGCTCGCGAGCCGCGTTAGAAAGGGTCATAGACATATTTGTACCTGTGTCGCCATCGGGTACGGGGAATATGTTTAAATCATCTACCGCTTTGCGATGGTTGCCGATGTTATTTGCAGCCGAAATCCACGCATCACGTAAAATATCACCATTTATCAAAATAGTACACTCCTTAATAACAGTAAAAACTATTCTTTAATACCGTCAACCTTAACGGTTACCTTTTTAACTTCAACGCCGATTGCTTCAAAAACAACATACTTAACCTTTTCGGTTATGCTTTTTGCAATAGCGCTAAGGTTCATACCGTAAATTACAACAATATGAATTTCAATTTCAAGATTTTGGGCATCGCCCAACACCTTAATACCGGTGTCAACCTGCTCCGATTTAGAGAATTTATTATAAATCTTTTGCTTGCCGCTGCGTGGAACCATACCCACAACACCAAAACAGGAGGTAACCTCATGGCCGATAAGCTTTGACAAATATGCCTCACTTATAGTAACTTTGCCTAAAATAGTTTCATAAGCTATCATAAAAACACTCCTAATCAAGTTTAATTTTATATGATTCTATCGAAAAATAAATATCACTGGCTGAAGCCTTGTCATTATTTTCGATATTTTCATCGCAAAATAGCACACCTGTGCGGTAGCATACAGGAATTACGGGCATATCGCTTTGCAGTGTTACCGCAACGTCGCTAATAGAATTTTTACCCTTGTAATACCCGTTTATAACTGTGGCACAATCGAGTAACTCTTTATTCTTGGTTTCTTCGTCCTTTGAATTCTCAAGCTTTTCGGTTTCATCCGTCTTTTTTACTTTAATGGCTGTCTTAACGCCAAAAGCCGCCGAGCCGTCAACCGATACAAGACTTGTAAAATCCATATTTTCGGTTATCTTAACCTCGCCTAAGTATAGCTCAAATTCGCCCTTTTTAAGACGTCGCTTATACTCTTTAAACGAAACCTTTTCCACCCTTACGCCGATACCGTATTCCTTAAGTTGTTTGGCAATAAGGTTAGCCGCCAAAACGCGCATGTTATTTTCCTTATTTACAAGTAAGGAAAATCTTAATACCGAGCCACCTTTTCTCAGATAGCCGTCCGTATCTAATTCATTATACCCTATTTGTTGCAAATTCTCAACAGTTATTTGCGAATTTCTATTAATTTGTATGTTTTGTACCGCCTTTGTAGGCTCCCAAACAGGATGGAAAAAGCCTGTTGCGGCGGTTGCATTGCCATAGAATGCACCTTCACAAATTTTTTGGCGGTCAATACCGCTTGATAAAGCCTGCCTTAATTCGTTTATGGCAAGGCGTTTATCCTTTAAATTAACACCAATATAAACCAAATTATTAAGGTTAATATCGGTTTTGCTACCACTCATACGAAGGATTTTGCCATCCGAAACATCGCTGTAATAGACGTCAGTAGCGCCAATTTCAACGTAATGCGCCACCGATTCATCATCAGGGGCATTAATAAGGGTTATGTTTTTAACACTACTTTGCTTACCGTGATAATACTTATTGCGCAAAAGCTTGGTTTCTTCCTCATTAAGCTTATATCTGCCCGCGCCTATGGGGGCGAACTTCACGCTGTCAGAGTCGGTCTTCTTTTCACTACCCGCCTTAATTATGGGAAAATCAAGCACGTTCGCAAAATGCTCATCGCGCTTTTTTAAGGTGAATTTTACCGTTCTATCGTTAACAGCTTCCGCCTTTTCAACCTCGTAAAGCTTGTATTTATACTGTGTTTTAGACTTTTTTGCAAGTTTATAGGAATAAACCACGTCATCAGACGTAAGGGGCGAGCCGTCGGAGAATTTTACGCTTTTAATCGTTACCGTGCAAATATCCTTATCAATTTTTACGCTTTGCGCCAAACTATACTGCAAATTAAACTCATTATCTAATTTAACAAGCGGTTCATACAAAAGCTTGCATAATTGGCGGTTGGTTTCGGTTTTTGCATCATAAGGATTAAAGGTATCCGCCGCCGAATAAAGCAGGGTCATCTTGGTTGTATATCCCTGTTTTACAGCGTCAACCATATCTGGTGATGAAGAAGTCACAGTTTCACTGCATCCGCAAAGGGTGAAAATAAAAACAAAACTCAAAATAATTGAAATTATTTTTTTCATTTTTATTTTCCTTTCTAAATATTAATTCTTTCTATCGCCACAGTTTTACCCGTTGCATCATCAATATCAAAAATACAGCCGTTTAGCATACATTCGCCGTTTGCTAATTCAAATTTCGACATATCGTTAGACTTGAGCCGATTTATAATAATTTCCTTTTTAACGCCCAAAACCGAATCACGAGGACCTGTCATACCTAAATCGGTAATATAACCTGTTCCCTTTTCCAAAATTTGTTCGTCAGCAGTTTGCACATGGGTATGTGTGCCGAAAAACACCGACACCTTGCCGTCTAGATAAAGCCCCAAAGCTCTTTTTTCGCTTGTAGCTTCGGCGTGAAAATCAACAACGATTATCCTTGCACCCTCTTTTTGAGCCCTTTCTATAAGCTCATCAGCAGCAGCAAAGGGACAGTCAGCACCCAAACGGTCAAGATAAATCTTACCGCTTAAATTTATAACCGCAACCTGTAATTTCCCAAAATCAACAAGGCAATATCCTTTACCATTTTGCGCTTCGGGAAGATTGTGCGGACGAAGACAACAATCGTTACTATCAAGATAATCGTAAACTTCACTCCGCCTTAAAGAATGGTTGCCGCCGGTTAAAACATCTGCGCCAATCGAAAACAAATAATCAGCGCTATAAGGTGTAACGCCGTTACCATCAGCCGAGTTTTCACCGTTTATTATTACCATATCTGCCCGCTTTTCGCGCTTTAGTATGGGTAAAACTTTACGTACGTGTTCGCAACCGATACTACCACAAACATCGCCGATTGCTAATATTCGCACCTACTCCACCTCCAAAGCACATATATATTTATTTTACCATATTTTAAAGTTTAAAACAACAAAAAAATTCCCGCTCGAAAGCGGGAATTTTTGTTTAATTTGTCATTAGATTTCAGCGAAGTACTTAATTGTACGAACCATTTGGCTGGTGTAGCTGTTTTCATTGTCATACCAAGAAACAACTTGTACTTCGTAAAGGTCGTCAGCAATCTTAGCTACCATTGTTTGAGTAGCATCGAAGAGAGAACCGTAACGCATACCAACAACGTCAGAAGAAACGATTTGGTCTTCATTGTAACCGAAAGATTCAGAAGCAGCAGCCTTCATAGCAGCGTTGATGCCTTCCTTAGTTACGTCTGCACCCTTAACAACAGCAGTAAGGATAGTAGTAGAACCGGTAGCAACAGGAACACGTTGAGCAGAGCCGATGAGCTTGCCGTTGAGTTCAGGAATTACAAGACCGATAGCCTTAGCAGCACCTGTTGAGTTAGGAACGATGTTAGCAGCGCCAGCGCGTGCACGGCGAAGGTCACCCTTTCTGTGAGGACCGTCAAGAATCATTTGGTCGCCGGTGTAAGCGTGGATTGTGCTCATGATACCGCTTTGGATAGCAGCATAATCGTTAAGAGCTTTAGCCATAGGAGCTAAGCAGTTTGTTGTGCAAGAAGCAGCAGAAATGATGGTGTCTTCCTTTGTAAGGATATCTTCGTTTACGCTGAATACAACTGTGGGAAGGTCGTTACCTGCGGGAGCAGAAATAACTACCTTCTTAGCGCCAGCATCGATGTGAGCTTGGCTCTTTTCCTTTGAGCAGTAGAAACCGGTGCATTCGAGAACTACGTCAACACCAAGTTCGCCCCAAGGAAGTTCAGCAGCGTTAGCTTTAGCATAGATTTTGAGAGTCTTACCGTCAACAGTGATGGTACCTTCTTCGTCGTTAGCAGAAACAGTGTGAAGATTTTCACCGATGTAACCGCAGTAACCGCCCTGTGCTGTATCATACTTTAAAAGATTTGCGAGCATTGAGGGTTTTGTAAGGTCGTTGATAGCTACTACATCGTAACCTTCAGCGCCGAACATTTGACGAAATGCGAGACGACCGATACGGCCGAAACCGTTAATTGCAACTTTAACCATGGGAATATACCTCCTAAAATTTTTACTACTATATTTTACCCTATTTTAGTTACTATTTCAAGTAGTTTGTTTAAAATTTAACAATTTTTTTAATTTTTATATATATTGGCATAATAAATGTGTATTCGGGGGAGATTATGTGATAATTTTGCCAAATAGCTTTGAAAGATACCTCTCTGCTTTGAGAATTTCGGTCTCAATTTCGATGTTAAAACACGGTTTACAGCAACGGCATATTGATAACTTAAGAAAAATTCACATCGCCGAGGCACTTTTGCACCAAACAGAACGCCAAAGCGTTGATATAAACAAATTATGTACAAATCTTTTAAGTGCTGTAAAAACAATCAAAACCCACTTTGATTTTAGGTGTAATGCTAATGGAAATTTTTCAATAAATAAAAATCTTTTTACCCTTTTGCTTTTGAGCATTTCCAAAAGTTCAAATAGTATTGATGTAACCGCAAGAAATGCATTTTTAGAAATTAAAGTGTCTCACAAAAGCGAAAAAGCGCTCTCTTTTGTGAGAGCGCTTAAGGGTTATTCGCTTTTTGAACTTAAAAGTCGGCAATCCTTAATCATAATTCCGATAAGGGAAACAAAAGAAGAATCCATACCTATTGAAAGTGAATGGGAATATATTTTCAATGAGTTTTCGGTTTTAAATATATATTTTATCGATTAACTGAATTTTTCAATCTTTATTCATCGAAACAAGCGTTACCTTTTTAACATTATTTTCGCCGTAACCCTCGCACCAAGTAATATCACTCAATACGAATTTATTACCCCATAAATTATATCTGCCAAAAGCATAAAAAATCGTGCTGTTTTCTTCATCATTGGTTTCTATCGCCAACGGCTGACCAAAACCATTACCTGCGCCCTTACACAATACATTTATATCATATTCATTCCCATCTATAACCATTTTGCCTTGTATTGGTGTTACGGTTTCGTCAAGATTTTCCTTCGGGTACAACTCAAGCTGTAATTCTTCGCAAATCCAAGTCGTATTAGAATTTTCGAATTTTTCAATAACTTTAGATGTTCTTGTTAAAGATAAATCCAAAACACCGAAAAAGAGCGTTACAATAAATGTGAGCAATAAGACTACTGAAAAAAAGATTTTTCTATATTTTTTCATTTTAGACACCTCATATATATACCCTTACTTTTTATTCTCTATCTTCCACTTTTTAGCCTTTGTTCTGTAATATAAATCCCCTATTCCAATTATACCAATTCCCAAAGAGAAAAGCGAAACTACAATGTTAAAAACGACACCTTCTTCGCCATAAAAGCATGCATAAATCGCCGTAAGCAATGCTAAAACGCCAATTGGAAAGGTGATAGCGCTTATAACAGCCATCCTCTTCAAAAACTTCGCTTTATCTTCCTCATTTAAAAACATATATTGCGGTTTGCGTTCATCAAAAGGCTCATATTCGCAAGAAATTCTTTTAAGAATAACCGGCCAAAATATTAAAATCGCACCTAATTCAATGTCATCTGCTTTTAATTTCACATTATTTACGCCTTTAAAATTCGCAACAGTTATAATAGGAATATTTGTTTTAAACTCAATATCTAAGTAAAGTCTGCGTCTTATACCATCGCGCTTTAAATCAAAAACAGTTTCCTTTTTCGAATTTTTTAAACTTAAATATTTGATATTAAATTCGGGATTTTTAGCAATAATATCATCACTTATATCAACCGTTTCATTTATATCAAGATTAACCGAAAAAATTTCATTATAAACCGCCACAACCCTTTGTGTGCAGTTTCTGATTTTTAACATAATTAATCCTTTCTTGAACACTTTTCAGCATCAATCGCAAGCACCAGCATCAAGGCATATACCGTATCCTGCGGATTAACAACGTCAATTACATAAGTGTCAGTCCAATTCCAAATTTCTTTAGATACATGAGCAACATTTTGACCGCTTGAATTTAGAATCGAATATTCCCATTCAAACCAGTCACCGTCAACCTGCCAACCGTTGTAATCAATATTAAACTTTGGCTTAAAAAAGGTGAATTCCTTACTTATGCAACCAGTATAATTTCCGTCTATGTACATTTCAAACTTAGGCAACCAAGTGAAAACCTTTTCTTTTATATATCCTACTTCGTTTCCACCCGCGTCATAAATTCTAAGCAAATGTCCCCAGGCAAGCTCGCCTTTTACAACAAACACTGTATTGCCTGCTTCGTCATAAATATCGTAGCTGTCGAACCACGAAAAAAATCTTTGTTTAAATAATAATTTCATTTTTCGAACCTCAAATCAATTTTCAAAATAAAAATCAAAAAACTGGTCATTTACAAGAGCAACAGTTCCTACCGTTCCTTCATCAACCGCAAGGTAAAGCTCCTCACTTACCGAATAGCGTTTGATTTCACCTGTAAACGTCGAAAAGGTTATATAAAACTCTTTGCGGCTTTCAGGCATTTTGACACCGTAAGTTCTAACACCGCACTCTTTTTTTAGCACACTAGCTTCAATTTCAGTTATCGGTGCCATTTCAACCGGTTCTTCCAATTCTTTCAATGCTTTTTTATGCGATTTAACACTATTTATAATAACTTTTACAAGGCAAAATGCAAAACCCAGAATTACAACTAAAGCTAAAATTTGTCCTACTTTGTCCAAGTTGTTCACTCCAAAATCAATCGTTACTTATTAAATTCCTAACCCATATTCCCTTTTTTATCATCCAAAAACCAATCATACACTTAATCAAGTCAAGTGACTGCACCAAAATATAAAGGGGTAAAATCGGCAAACGAGTGTAATTCGCAAGAGCAAAAGCAAAAGGCACTACCAAAATCCAAGTATATGCACTATCAAACAGGAATGTTATTCCTGTTCTCCCACCCGAGCGAATTGTAAAATAACAATTATGTGCAAAAGCGTGAATCGGCATAAATGCTGCCGCTACTAATAAAAAGTAGGTTGCCATAAATTTAACGTCGGGTTCGGTTTTGTAAATATTGGGAATGAGCGGCGCAACAATCGCCATAGTTATACCGATTATAACACAATTAACTTCGGTAAAGGCAATCAGCTTCCAAACCGAAGATTTGGCTTCCTTGATTTCATTTGCGCCCAAATGCTGCCCTAAAATTATTGAAACGGCGTTACCCATTGATAAAAATACAACGTTAAATAAATTAGTAACCGTATTAGAAATATTGACCGCCGCTACAACCGAAAGTCCCCTTGCGGAGTAGCATTGTAGCAATATCGCCATACCTGCCGACCATAAAAATTCATTGACAAGCAGTGGTGCACCCTTAGTAAAAACTTGTTTGCAAAGCAATTTTGGCACATACAGGCTTTTAAAAGCACCCTGAATAAAGACGTATCTTTTACGTTTTATTATAGTTACAATTACAATAATCAGCATTTCAATATAACGCGACATAGCGGTAGCAATCGCCGCGCCTGTAACACCCAACTTTGGAAAACCAAAATGGCCGAAAATGAGTAAGTAATTAAAAGTCAAATTCACAAGTATTGCCACTATGCTCGCTATCATCGGAAGTCGGGTTTCACCCATTTCACGCAAGGTACTTGCAAAGACCTGCGAAATCGCAAAGGGTAAAAGTCCAAAAAGCGTTACCTTTAAATAACTGGTGGCATGTGTCAAGGTTGTAGCCGCATCAGCAGCACTTGTGCCTTCTGCAAAATACATCGAAATCAAAGGGTTTGCAAATTGCAAAAATACAACCAAGCTTAAGGCAAACATTACAACCGATATTATAAACTTCATACGGAAGCAATATCTCACACCATCATAATCCTTTGCGCCTGCATACTGGGTAGAGAATATGCCCGCCCCTGCAAGACCGCCAAAAATACAAAGGTTGAATATAAAAATTAGTTGGTTAACAATGGCAACAGCCGACATTTCTAAAGTGCCGACACGCCCAACCATAACGTTGTCAAGTAAATTTACAATGTTTGTAACCAACTGTTGTACGATAATCGGCACGACTATCGCAACCACGCGGGCATAGAAATGCCTGTTACCTATTAATTTGTTTTTAATTCTTGAAAGTTGCATTTTTATCTCCTATATATTCACTACACTAACAATATAACACAAAAAAATAGAGATAGCAACCGCTATCTCTTAAAAATCATTATTGGCTCGCACCCTAAAAACTGAACAAGTAACGCGTGAGGATTGAAAAATAGGTCAAGCCCTCGGTCTATTAGTACTGCCTAGCACACGTGTCACCACGCTTACACATGCAGCCTATCAACCCGGTAGTCTTCCGGGGACCTTACTAGCTTATGCTATGGGAAATCTTATCTTGAGGTTGGCTTCACGCTTAGATGCTTTCAGCGTTTATCCAATCCATACTTAGCTGCCCAGCTATGCCCTTGGCAGAACAACTGGTGCACCAGAGGTATGTCCATCCCGGTCCTCTCGTACTAGGGACAGCTCCTCTCAAATTTCCTACGCCCACGACAGATAGGGACCGAACTGTCTCACGACGTTCTGAACCCAG
>JAZRBQ010000151.1:0-12166 GCA_045635145.1 Acutalibacteraceae bacterium
CTCAACTTTTCAAATGACGCTCGTAATTTGGGCGACACTTCAGCATTCAGCCGCGTAGGCAAAGCTTTAGGTATTGTAGGCATCATCATTTTCGGTGCTTGCTTTGTGATTGCTCTTTTCGCAACTGTTGCAGGTGTTTAAGTTTAAGCAAGTATGAATAAAAACCTTAAACAAATTATAAATCACAACCGCGACGCGCTCAAGGCTTCTAACAAAACCCTTGCCGATATTTACGAAATAATGTTTCATTCTTGCGACAATATTTTGTGCGAATATAGCGACGGTTTTAGAACCAAGCGCGAAACCTACGGCGAGGTGGCTAAAAAAATCGAAACCGCCGCCGCAGGTCTTTATAAAAAAATCGGTGCAACACACAATTATGTGGCATTAGCTATGGATAATTCGCCCGAATGGATTGTAGCGTTTTGGGCGATTTTAAAAAGCGGTAACAAGCCTTATCTTGTAAACCTGCGCTACCCCGACAGCCTTACAAACGGTATTTTAAAAACGCTTGGCGTTAAATATACCCTTTGCACAAAGGAAACCGCACTTGAAACCGAGCATATCCTTATTTGTGACCTTGCGGGTAATGAGGTTTTAGATAAAGCCTTATTCGAAGACGAAATTGCCTTTTCATCTTCTGCCACTTCTATGAACGAGGTTGTAGTTTTTTACACAGGCTTTCAAATTGCTGAACAAATTTTAAATTTTGAAGGTATTATTAAATTAGAACCCCGCATTGCAAAGCATTATAAGGGTTATTTAAAGCAGTTGGCTTTCTTGCCCTTTTACCACGTTTTCGGGCTTTTTGCGGTTTATTTTTGGTTTACCTTTTTTGGCAGAACCTTGGTGTTTTTGCGTGATTATTCGTCAAACACCATTATTAAAACCTGCCAGAAGCACAAGGTGACCCACATTTTTGCCGTGCCTGTTTTGTGGCATACAATTGAAGACAATATCATCCGCCAAGCCAAAGAACAGGGCGAGAAAAAGTATAACAAGCTAATGCGCGGTATTAAAATCACAACCGCTTTGCAAAACCTTTTCCCGTCATTCGCGCCCGAAATTGCAAAAAGCATTATGGGCGAAGTTACAAGCAAGGTTTTTGGCAAATCGGTTATGTTTTGTATTAACGGCGGCAGCTATTTAAAAGATTCTACCCTTAAGCTTTTAAACGGCATTGGTTATAACACCTATAACGGCTACGGTATGAGCGAAATCGGTATTACATCGGTAGAGCTTCGCCGCAAGCCAAAATACCGCAACCTAAACTCTATCGGTATGCCCTTTGCAAGTGTTGAATATAAAATCAACGATGATGGCATTTTACTGGTTCGCGGCAGTTCGCTTTGCACAAAGAAGCTTATAAACGGCGAAGAGCAAAACTTCGACGGCTGGTTCTACACAGGCGACAATATGGTTTACCGCGACGGCGGTTATCATATTCTTGGTCGTGTAGGTGACGTAGTCATAGGCGAAAACGGCGAAAACATCAACCCCGACAGTATTGAAAAATTATTTACCCTGCCCGACGCCAAGGCACTCTCGGTTTTAGGGCTTAAAGGCGACAACGGGCAAGAACTTTCGATTGTGGTGCAGGTTGGCGAATTTATTTCTGATAATAAACTATCGAACATCAGAAACACCGTTTATTCCATTAACGACACCTTGCCAAAAACTTCGGCTATAAAGAATTTTTACTTTACCAGCGATGCTTTGTGCCCGCCAACCGCAATTAAGGTAAGCCGCGCACAACTAACCCGTAAAATTGAAAACGGCGAAGTAAAGCTTACCACCTTTGCCGATAAAAAGGCCGAAGCTATTTTAGGCGAAGAATCCCCCTTAACCCAAAAAGTTAAGGAAATTATTGCCGACGTGCTTAATGTAGATATCAATAAGATTGACTACACCACACACATTTTTTACGACCTTGGCGCTACAAGTATTCAGTATTTTTCTATCATTACCCGCCTTTCTGAAGAATTTTCAATTACCGATTACAAGGCTGAAGATAAATACTGCTATACCGCTAAAGATATTTGCGAATATTTAGAAAAGTGTATTTAGTATGAAAAACAAATGGTTTATTAATTTATTTTTGGGATTTACAAAACTTACAGGCATTATCCCTGCTTTCCTTTTCTTTAAACCCCGCGTTTTTGTGGTTCAAAATGCCAAAAGACGTTTACCTAAAAACTGCATATTGGTATCCAACCACAAATCACTTTTAGATTTTGTTTTATACCTTGTTATTTTTCCCCTACGCACAATTCACTTTCTTATGGCAGAAGTGCTTTATAATAAATCAAAATTCTTTGCGTTTTTGCTTAATTCTTGGGGTGGAATAAAGGTTGAACGCGACGAGCGTGATTTTTCTTTCGTGAATGAAAGTATTGAAATTTTAGATAACGGCGGAGCTATTGGTATTTTCCCCGAAGGAAGACTGCCGATTAATAATAAACCTTGGCCCTTCACCACAAGCACGGCATTTATTGCCATGCATTCCGACGCGCCGATTGTACCTATCTACACCGAAGGTAACTACGGCATTTTTAAACGCGCCAAGGTTTGCATTGGCGAACCCTTTTTACTTACCGATTATGCCAAAAATGATTTAAATGACGGCGAACAACTAACCCATTTAACCAAAGTTTTAGAAGAAAAGGTCTATGCCTTAAAAACCGTTATAAGCCAAAATGAAAAGGTACATAAGCTATTTAGTTTCAAACACTTCGCAATGGATATGGCGCGTATCGTTTGTATCCCCTTAATTCCGATACTAAGGATAAAACGCCGCACCCTTAACGGTGAAAAATACCGCACAAAAATAAAGGGCGGCGCCATTATCGCGGCAAACCACACTTCATTTTTAGACCCGTTTGTTGTCGGCGTTACCTTTTGGTATAGAAGATTGCACTTTTTGGTAGCCGAAATTGTAATGGGCGGAAAACTTCGTTCGGCTTTGCTTCGCGGTGTAGGTGCTATTAAAATCGACCGTAACACCGCCGATATTGAAGCCATTACCAAATCAGTCAGCAAGCTTAAGGAAGGCTTTTTGTTAAGCGTTTTCCCGCAAGGGCAAATCAGTAAAGACGATAAACTCGAAACTGTGAAATCAGGCGCTGTGCTTATGGCTATTCGTGCCAACGTACCGATTATTCCAATTTATATTGCACCCCGCAAACATTGGTATAACACCCGCACGGTAATTATTGGCAATACCGTTTACCCAAAAGAAATTTGCAATAAGGCCTTTCCAAATGCTAACGATATTGAACAAATTACCACAATATTAAGTGACGAGCTTAACCGTTGCAAAGCATATTCCAACACCCACTTTTTGGAGGATTAAAATGACCACGTTTGAAAGACTCAAAAACGTTTGTGCCGCCGTGTTTGAAGGCGAAATTGACGTTTCCGGCATCACACCACAATCTAATTTGCGCGACGATATCGGCATAAATTCTATCGGTATTTTATATATGGCTTTAGCCATTGAAGAAGAATTTGGAATTAAATTTACTAACGAAGATTTTGTAGATATCACCACCGTTAGCGACGTTGTTGCTATTATTGATAAGAAGGCTTCATAATGGAATGGAGCTTTGAAACGCCCACAAAAGCAGGGCAAATTATAAGAACTAAGGTAAGCTTTTATTACCACTACGGCATTTTTGTAAGCGAAGACGAGGTTATTCAGTTCGGTCTTCCAACCGACCCCCAAAAGCAAGCGGCACAAATCAAGGTGCTTGTAAGTGATATTTCTACATTTTTGGGTGATGGTCAGGTTGAAACGGCAATTCTTGACGCTAGTGAAAAACGCACTATTCGCAAGAATGCCGACATAGTAAAAATCGCACGTTCGCGCATAGGTGAAGGCGGTTATGATATTCTTCACAACAACTGTGAGCATTTTGTAAACGACTGTGCCTTTGGTGAAGCCAAATCATCATTTGTGAACAGCGTACGCGAAAAATTACGACAAAAACTTGGTAAATAAGCCGCAAGGCTTAAATATACATAAAGGATGGTAAAAATTATGTTGTGCAAAAATTGTAATGCTATCATTGGCGAGGGAGAAAAATTTTGCAGTAACTGCGGCGCACCCGTAATCGTAGAAGAAACCGCAGCAGCACCCGCTCCCGTAGAAAATATTGCGTCCGCACCCGCTCGTCCCTTTACTGTAGAAGACCTTCCCGAAGAATATAGACCTTTAAGTCCTTGGGCTTATTTTGGTTTGCAAATTCTTTATTCTATCCCCATTGTAGGCTTTATTTTCTTAATTATTTTTAGTTTCAAGCGTAGCAATATTAACCGCCGCAACTTTACCCGTTCATATTGGTGTTCTTTAATCGTTGCAGCCGTAATCGCAATTATTGCTATAATTTTATTTGCAATTTTCGGAATGACCGCAGCCAGCATTTTCGAATCACGACCCACACTTTACTAATTAACAAAAATGCCAAAGCCGTAAAATCGGCTTTGGCAAAATGTTCTTATACTATCGTTATTAGATAATCGTCTATTTTATAAACTGATTTTTCAAAAGTGGTAGTATCAACCGCACGGACACCAACACCGCCATTTTTCTTAAAAAAGGCTTCCTTAGCAGTCCAAACGGCAAAAAAGCGGTATTCCTTATCGTTGCCGCTTTCGATATATTCCCTTTCGTTTTCGTTACAAACGTAATTTATCAGTTTATCGGTAACAGGCTTTATTTTTTCAATATCAATACCAACAGGGGTCCCGCTTACCACGGCCGCCACCCCTTCTTCGCTGTGCGAAAGGCTAAAAAACAGGTCACTACCCACCAAATGCGGTTTGCCGTTTTCCAAAACTTCAAGCCTTGCATCACAAACACCAAATTCTTCTAAAATGCTGTTTAAAAGGTGGGTCACAGCCAACGACCGCAAACGGTCGTCTTGCTGTTTCATACGGTCGATATGCGCCCGTCGCGAAGGGGTAAGACCGTTATAAATAGCTTCATATTCTGTTTTTGTAATATCGGTGATTTTACAAAATCGCCATTTCATAAAAATTTCCCCTTACTGCAATATTTTCCATTTTGAGCATATACTATTTAAGATATTTTTGGAGGTGATAGGTATGTGGATTTTTCTTGGCATTGTTGCATTCTTAGGTGCTTTAATCACTATTATCCTTTTACTACCTATCTCCATAATAATTAAAACCGACCAAAACGGTGAGCTTATTATTAGATACAAGTTGCTTAATAAAATCTATGGCGAAGACCCCGACCCGAACAATCCTATTATTAAAACGCTCAAAGAAGCTTCGGGTATTAACCGGCTTCAAAAAGAAAATTTAAAAGATAAAGTTAAAAACACTAGCTTTTTAAACACCCTTGGCGAAAGTTTTACCCTTATAATTGCCCTTTTAAAGCGTCTTTTTGAATTGCTTCGCTACTGCAACGTAAGGGTTTTAAAACTTCATATAATTTGTGCCGAAGCGGATGCCGCCCAAACCGCCATTGATTATGGCCGTTGCTGCGCGCTTGCCTACCCTTTTCTAGGCTTTATACACTCTAACGCCAAGGTAAGAAAAAAAGGCGAAGATATTAATATCTCCTGCGATTATGAAAGCCGCAAGGGTGATTACGATTTCGAACTGGTGCTTGTTTTAAGATTCTTTAGGGTGCTTGGCGCATTCTTCCGCGTCGCTTACGACGAAGCAAAGCGCATCAACCAAAACGAACCTACCCCTCAAAAAAATCGAAAATAAGATTCAAAACACTTGTTAACGTAGTGTTATCACTCGCTAATAAAGCGTGGTTTGCCTTTTCAAGCTCTACCAAACGGCAGGTGCTACACTTTTTAGCAAATTTGTAATGTGGCTCGGCTCTTACTACCTTATCTTCTTTGGCTGTAATAAGAAGAATCGGTGTTTTTATAGCCTTAACATTGGATTTTTTTAAAACTCGGTCTCTTACAATAAGCGAATTATATGTCCAACCGAAAGTCATCGGTGTTGACTGATAGCAAGGATTTTCGATACGCATTTTCATATTATTTGTAAAACGCGCTTTGCTTGTGCCGTGCCTTTCGTTATATTCAACCTCGGGGTTAAATTCACTGCTTAGTAAAAACTTGGTTTTGTTGCCGTAAAAATGCCTTGCGATACTAACTCCCCCGCGTGCAATCGGATAAGGCACAACGTCCACCGTTGGTTGAAACATTGGTACAGCCAAAACTGCTTTTTCGATATTTTCACTATTTTGGGCCAAATAAAGCGCACACTCGGCGCCACCCATTGACTGTGAATATAAATAAATTGGTTTATCTACTATTTTTTTAACCACAGTATCGACAAATTGCGACAAATCCTTCACATAATCGTTAAAATCATCCACGTGCAAAAGGTCTATTTTATCGGTAAGCCTACCCGAAAGACCGTGGCAACGCTGGTCATAAATAAACACGTTAAAGCCTTTATTAAGGCAATAATAAATGAATTCGTAAAATTTATTTATAAATTCACTAAGTCCGTGCACAATTATAATACTCCCCTTGCTGTTTTCGGCTAGGAAGTATTCATAATAAATTTGAGTTTTATCAAAAGCTATAAAACTCCCGCTTTGCTTAATTTCGTTAAGCTCCCTTTCAATTTTTGCAATACCCGACGGGAAATTTTCTTCAGGTATAACCTTTAACTCAAATTCAGGAACAAACCGCATTTAAACTCTCCTTTGATTTAAACCTTAAAAAGTAGGTGATAATAATGTTATCAAACAAAAAAACAAAAAAGGTATTGATAACTATTATTATTGCATTTTTAATATTCTCAATAATATCTTTCGGGGTGACAAAGCTGATTTATGACAGCACCTTTCCCCGTTACGACTGTGGTGTGACCGAATTCCCAAAAGCACTTAAAAGCACCATTGATTTAAGACAGGTTAAAACCTATGAATCGGGCGAAAACACACTTTCGGGCTTTTTATATGAGTCCCCCATAGCCGAAAGAAAAAACACGCTAATTATATTGGCACCCGGACATAATTCCTGTGCCGACAGCTACCTTTGGCAAATTAAAGAACTACTCGATTACGGTTGGTCGGTATTCGCTTTTGACACAACAGGCAGTTGCCATTCGGAAGGCGTTACCGCCAAAGGCTTTTCACAAGAAGTACTTGATTTAGAAGCCACACTTGAATTTCTTTCATCACAAAACAATTTTGGATTTGAAAATATTGCCATTTTAGGTCACAGCCGTGGCGGATATGCCGCTTGCTGCGCGCTGAATTTTGATTTTCCGATTTCGGCAATAATTTCGGTCAGCGGTATAAACAGCGCTATGGACGCGATTATAGGTGCCTCAGCACAACACGTAGGTCCCTTAGCTTACGGTAATTATGGCTTTTTATGGGGCTACCAAGCCATGCTTTTCGGTGCCAAAACTGTTAATATGCAGGCTGACAAACTACTTGAATCGAGCAATACCCCCGCCCTTTTAATACACGGCGAGGACGACACAACCTATCCTTATGACAAATATTCAATAGTATCACATATAAAAGATAACCCAAATACCAAAATTTTAATCCGCCGTTCCCCCGACAACGCGGGGCATACTAATCTTTTGTTTTCTAAAGACGGAACTGCGGATGACGAAGTAATATATAAAATAAATGAATTTTTATTAGAAAATATAAAATAAGAGGAGAAAAATAATGGACGTCATTATAATCCCTGCTTATGAGCCCGACAAAGAGCTTATAAAGCTTGTGGAAAAACTAAGCCTTGACAAATTCACAATAGTGGTTGTTGACGACGGTAGCGGTGAAAATTATGCGGATATTTTCACTGCAATAAGTAGCAAAACCCACATTGTAACCCTTGGTAAAAATTGCGGCAAGGGTGCGGCGCTAAAAGCCGGTATGCAATATATAAAGGACAATTTGCCCGAATGCCAAAACTTTATTACCTGTGATGCTGACGGTCAACACCGACCCGAAGACGTTGCGCGAGTTCGCGATATGCTTCACGGTGGCAGTAAATTTGTTTTAACCGTAAGGCAAAGAAAGGGTAAAATTCCCCTACGCTCACGCGTGGGTAACGACCTTTCAAAAATCGTTTACACGCTTCTTACCAACCGCTATTTGTCAGATAATCAGTCAGGTCTTCGCGGTTTTGCAAGCAGTAACCTTGACTGGCTTTTGAAAGTAGAGAAAAATAACTATGATTATGAAATGAACGTGCTTTATTACGCCGCAAAGATGGGACTTAAAATTTCAACCCTTACTATTGACGCAATTTACATAGAAAATAACGCTTCGTCACACTTCAATCCGATTGGTGACACAATTAAGATTTATAAAAGCCTGTTTTCGCTCGCGCGTGGCACAATGTTTGCCTTCCTTTTTGCCGAAGTTTTAATGCTAATCGCCACCTTCTTTTTATCAAACAAATACATACCATTTGTTGTGCCGTCGGTCGGCGCGCTTTCGTTACTGATGTGTATATTGCTAAATAAATTTGTTTTCTTAAAGCAAATTTCCCACGGCGAATACCTCACAACAATAGCCTACACCATAATCAGCTATTTTGTTTACACATTACTCTGCTTACTTTTGGCATTTATCTTCCCAAGCATATCACTTATGCTTAATTTTAACATAGTATATTTTGCTTGCCTGCCGCTAAAATATTTTATGCATCAGCTAATATTTATAGCGTCACTCACAAAGGAATAAAACAGTACAAAGACAAACATTTTTGGTGTTTGTCTTTGTTTTTTTATGCTAATAACGCCTTTTCCATTTCGGCTGAAAAATCAGCTTTATAAAGGCGTAAAATTTGTTCTACAGAAGCTACGGTAGTATCTTCGTTCGCACAGCCGTGCATTTTAACCACTATCTTTTTAGTGCCTAAAAATGTGGCAGCCCCGCGCGAATTAAAATCAAAGCTTGAAAGTAACGCCGCTTTAATTTTATCAATAATTTCGGTGCTTTCAATATCGAGTCCTTCGATAATTTCAATCGCTTTTTTGCCCACCGCTTCGGTATTTTTAAGCAAAACATTGCCCAAAAAACCATCGGCTACAACTACATCGGCATAGCCTGAAACCAAATCGCTACCCTCAATATTACCGATAAAGTTCATATCTAATTCTTTAAGTTTTGCAAATACTTCAAGTGTTACACGGCTGCCTTTAGCGTCTTCTCTACCGACTGACATAAGCCCAACACGGGGACTTTCAATACCACAATAACATCTTGAAAAAACATTGCCCATTTTAGCAAAGCGCACCAAGTCGTTTGCGGTGCAATCAATAGCCGAACCACAATCTACCAAGGTAACCAAATTTTCATAACCGCAAGGAAGCGCGCTGCAAAGCGAAGGCGCTTTCACCTGTGGCAAAAGTCCCAAACGACAAATTGAACCAACCAATAACGCGCCGGTATTACCCGCCGAAAGCAAAGCGATACAATCCTCGTCTTCTTTAAGCCGCTTATAAGCTAACGCTATCGAACTTTCGTCTCTGCCGCCAAAAATACAGGTAGCGGGTTCGTTATTTGTTATGTAATCGGTTGTGTGAATAACTTCATAACATTCACTGGCAACACCGTATGAAGCCATAGTTTCATTTATAAGGGCGCTATCCCCCACAAAAACGGGGAAAATGCCTAGTTCTTTTACGGCTCTTGCCGCGCCGTTTAAAACAACCTGTGCGCCTTGGTCGGCACCGTAAATATCAATAACAATCTTTTGCATAAAGCACCTATTCCATAGATATTATGTAATCATAAACCTCTTGCTTGCCTTCGATAAAGCCGATATCCACAAGCGGATATTCCTCTTCAAGCCAAGCTTTAAAGGTATCTACTTCGGTTTCGGGAACGTTTTTACCGTAAAATACGATTATAACAACCTTTTCATCCTCGTTCATAACCTTTGTTATAAGGTCTGTAACAGCTTCAAAGCGTTCGCCGCAAGAATTTAAAATTTCTTTATTCTTTATACCGATATAGCTTCCCTTAGTTATCGGCAAACCGGCGATTGTAGTATCTCTTGTAGCGGTAGTAACGTAAGCGGATACCACGCTAGATAATCCCGAGCTCATATCAGAAATTAATTCTTCAACACTATCGCACCAAAGGTTCATCATTGAAAGTGCGCTATAGCCTTCTACAATAGACTTTGTTGGTATAACCCTTACGTCGCAAGACTTATACATTTCAGCCGCTTGATTCGCCGTTAAAATGATGTTTGAATTGTTGGGTAAAACAACAATATGCTCCGCATCGAAAGCTTCAAAAGCATTTAAAAAGTCATCAACCGACGGGTTGTTGGTTTGTCCGCCATTTATAACTGCGCTAGCGCCGATATTATAAAAATAATCGATAATACCCTCGCCCGATGCCACAGCCACAACGGCATATTTTACCTTTTCCTTCTTAGGTGCTTCGGTTACGGTTTCGCTATGCTGAACCGACATATTTTCAATTTTTAAGGTTACAAATTCGCCATAACCTCTTGCAAACTCTAAAACCTTTTCGGGTGTGAAGGTGTGGATATGTATTTTAACAATCGAATCGTTTTGCACCGCGACAATAGAATCGCCCATGCCTTCAAGAACCTTAACAAAGGCTTCCTTTGAAAAGGCGCAAATATCGGTTTTGGCATTCATAAGCTGTAAAATAAACTCAGTGCAATAGCCGTACTCCATAACACTATCAGCGCCAAAGCTTGTATTAATATGTGACTTTGCGGTTACTTCAAAATCTTCAATGTCGTCAATTTTAACGCCGCAAAAATAGGCATACATACCTTCAAAAAAGCATACAAGACCTGCCGCGCCGCTATCCACAACACCCGCTTCCTTTAAAACTGCAAGCATATCGGGTGTGCGGGCTAAAGTATCCTTCATACAGTCAAGCAAATCAGCAAGACCTGTTTTAAAATCGTCATACTTTTGGGCATTTTTTTCTAAATATTCAGCCGATTCACGAATTACGGTTAAAATCGTGCCTTCAGTGGGGGTGATTATGGCTTTATATGCATCTTCACGAGCGCATATAAAAGCGTTTGCCAAGTCGGAAAAAGCAATTTCTTCCTTGCCTTCAACACCACGACCAAAGCCCCAAATAAATTGCGAGAATATTACGCCCGAATTTCCGCGTGCGCTAAGCAAAACCGCCGAAGACAGTTTTTTCATATATTCGCTTACGTTTTTTTCAGGCTCTACTGCACCTAGCCCGCCGCCAAAGGTATGTACCATATTAGTTCCTGTATCGCCATCAGGCACAGGAAAAACGTTCAAATCATTTATGGCGGCCATATTCTTCTTTAAATTGCGATAACCAACGGTAAAAAGATTATTAAGCTCAATACCGTTAATAAACTGTTGCATCAATTATTCATTCCCCTCAATAGTAACTTCGTTACCAAAAACAAAGCCAATAACTGTGCCAGGGCCAACCGAAGCCCCAACAATAGGACCTATGTAACCTAAAATAACCTCTTTAAAATCGGCTAATTTTAAAATTTCGTCACGCAATAAAAGAGCATCTGCTTCACAATCGGCATGAGAAATTAAAAGTGTATCATAATTACCGTTTGCTGCATCTACAAGGTGCTCGGCTATTGCCACGCGAGCATTAGCAGTGCCTTTAACCTTTTTATATGCATAATTTTGACCCTTTATATCCGAAATAATAATCGGTTTAACACCAAATAGGTTGCCAAAAAATGCCTTTGACGCCTTAACACGACCTGCGCGGCGAAGATATTCCATACTTTCAACCGTACCGCATTGATTAACCTTTAAACGTATATCTTCGATATATTTTGCAGTATCGGCAGCGGTTAAGCCTTCGCTTCGCTTTTTAGCGGCTTCGATTAAAAGATAACCTTGACCGAGTGAGCTTATAAGCGAATCAACACAGTAAACCTTATTAGCATCAAATTCCTTATTTAATTCTTCTGCCACCATAACAGCGGTGTTGATAGATGCCGAAAGAGCCGAAGAGCAAGAAATATAAAGTACATCCTTACCCTGCTCTAATGCCGACTTAAAGCTTTCATAATAAGTTTGTTTAGTAACCTGTGCCGTAAACACACGCTTACCGCCACGCATAAGGTCGTAATGATCTTTTGCGGAATGGCATTCCCAATCGAGCGATGCTACGTATTCCTTATCATCG
>JAZRBQ010000152.1:0-4920 GCA_045635145.1 Acutalibacteraceae bacterium
AAGACCCTGTTGACACTTGGGAAATGGGTAGAAATGACGCTGTTCAGTCAATTACAGGCACCCGTAACGTATTTATAGATTATCCCGAATATGCTTGGCTGCTTTTCGGTTTAGATTGTCCGGAAGACGTCATCACACCATCAGGAAAGGCTGGCGAAAAGCCTTCAAACGATAGGCCATCAAATAATAGTTCTACCGCAAGCAAGCCGGTAAGCTCTAAACCGTCAACCGACAAGGTGAACTCTAACACTTCTTCTACAAACAAAACACCCTCAAACACCACAAGCAACAGTTCTGCTATTATAAACTGTCAACACGTGCTTGAACTTCAAAACTATAGAGAAGCTACCTGTGGTGATGAAGGCTATTCAGGCGATATGGTTTGTACGGATTGCCACAAAATCGTTGAAGAAGGCCGTGTTATTAAACCTACGGGTGAACACAGTTTTGACCAAAATCAAACCTGTACCGTTTGCGGATTTAATACACAAGCCACCAATACAATAGGTGCCATTAACAATAATGATACTACCTCAAGCAGTAATAATATTTCGGTATTCGGTGTTATTCTTGTGATTTTTGTCGGTATCCTTCTTCTTGGCGGTGCCGTAGTTTGCGTGATATTTATTATTAAAGCAAAGAAAAAGAATTCTTAAAAATTAACTCAACACTTAAAGGAGTCATTTATGAAAACTAAGCTTGGTTCTAAATTTTGGTTAGCTCTTACTATTTTTAGCCTTATGGGTCAGGTGGCTTGGGTTGTTGAAAATATGTATTTCAACGTATTCATTTACAAAATGTTCAACGCCACCGCGGCAGATATAAGCAATATGGTTGCCGCATCGGCAATAACTGCTACCCTTACCACTGTATTTATGGGCGCTTTGTCCGATAAAGTTGGTAAACGTAAGCTCTTTATCTGCTCAGGTTACATACTTTGGGGCATTTCAATATTCTCGTTCATATTCTTAAAGGAAGACCTTATAAGCAAAACCCTTGGTATGACTGTAAACGCCGCAAGCGTTGGTGTAAGCCTTACCATTATACTCGACTGTGTTATGACCTTCTTTGGCTCTACCGCAAACGATGCTGCTTTTAACGCTTGGCTTACCGACTCTACCGATTCTTCAAACCGTGGTGCCGCCGAAGGTATAAACGCTATGATGCCGCTTGTAAGTATTCTTGTAGTATTCGGCGGATTTATGTTCTTCGATTTAGAAAAGGCTCAAAGCTGGACACTTATTTTCATAATAATCGGTGTTTTAACCACCGTTATCGGTATTTTAGGCTTCTTTATAATTAAAGAACCCAAGGTAGAGCCTGTTAAAGAATCTTATTTTGGCGGTATTATCTACGGTTTCAGACCCAAAACCATAAAACAAAATCCTCTCCTTTACATTTCACTTTTAGCATTTATTATCTTTAATATTTCAATTCAAATCTTTATGCCATACCTTATCATTTATTACGAAGTATCCCTTGGTATGAAGGATTATGTGCTTATTATGGCACCCGCTATTATTATAGCATCGGTTGTAACGGCGCTTTGGGGCAAGGTTTACGACAAAAAAGGCTTTAATTTTTCAGGGTTATTTGCAATTTTATTCTTAATTGCAGGTTACGTTATTCTTTACCTTACCAAAACCACTGCCCCTGTATTTATCGGCTCACTTTTAATGATGAGCGGTTATCTTTCTGGTATGGCAGTATTCGGCGCAGCTATCCGTGATAATACACCCCAAGGCTTCTCAGGCAGACTTCAGGGTGTGCGTATCTTCTCACAAGTATTAGTGCCGGGTGTTGTAGGCCCTGCTATCGGTAAAAAGGTGCTCGAAAATGCCGAAGTTATTACTAACAACGACGGCACAACCTCATTCGTACCCAACGCCAACATCTTCTTGGCGGCTTTGATTGCCGTGGTATTGGTTCTCCCCTTCTTTATCAAGGGTAAAAAGGAAACAAATAAATGATTTACACCGTAACCTTGAACCCATCACTTGATTATATCGCATTTACCGACACTATAAATTTAGGCAAAACCAACCGCACAAAAAATGAATACATCGTCCCTGGTGGCAAGGGTATAAATATTTCTATTTTGCTTTCGCGGTTAGGTCTTGCTACAACCGCTTTAGGCTTTACGGGCGGGTTTACAGGTGAAAAACTTATCGAACTTTTAGAAAATGAGAACATCAACTGTGATTTTTCGCATATCGACGCCGATACCCGTATAAATATCAAACTTTCAAGCGACGGTATTACTGAATTTAACGGCAGCGGCGCGACCTTAAGCGAAGATAATATTGAAAGCCTAAAAACCAAAATTAAGTCATTAAAAAAGAACGATTGGCTTTGTCTTTCGGGTAGTGTGCCGAGCGGTGTTAATGCCGATATTTACAAGCAATTAGCCTTGTGTGCGCCAAACGGCGTTCAGGTGGTTGTTGATACTGTGGGCAAACCTTTGTTGGAAACGCTTGAAACTAAGCCTTTCCTTATAAAACCTAATATTGATGAGCTTTGCGATATTTTCGAGTGTGAAATTAGTATTGATAATATTAAAACCCACGCTAAAAAACTGCAAGTTATGGGTGCTCAAAATGTTATGGTATCTTGCGGGAAAGACGGTGCATTTTTACTCAACAATAAGGGTGACGCCTATTTTCAAACCGCACCAAATGGTAATGCTGTCAACACCGTGGCGGCGGGCGACAGTATGATTGCAGGATTTATAACAAAATTTAATGAAACCCAAAATCATTTAGATTCGCTTAAATTTGCGGTTGCTTGCGGTAGCGCTACTGCCTTTTCAAAGTGGCTCGCCGACAAAGAAACGATAGATTCCATTTACGAAAAACTATAAAAAATGCTCTCCAACTGGAGAGCATTTTTCATTATCCAATAAATTCAAATCTTTTAATAACCCTATTATCACGGAAAACAAAACTACAAAAATCAGATTTTGGTCTTATCCACACTTTACCCTCGCCGTAAAGTGCCTTATAAACCACTGTTTCTTCCAAGGTTTCGCAATTAAGCGCAACATCCAATACTTCATATTCATTACCTTTAAAATGGCGATATTTACCCTTTTTAAATTCGCCCGACGGATTTTCGGGGTCGAAATTCAAGGTATAGCACACCTTTTCATTTGGTCTATAACCGTGGGTTGAAGCCTGAACAAATGTAATGGATTTTAAGGTTTTAATACTATTATAAAGCGCCATAACACCCGACGGTGGACAAATATAATCCCCAAGGCCCGCCGTAATTTTCACAGGGCATTTTAAGAAAACTGTTTGCGCCACGGGGTCTAAATAACGAAAGGCTTTTGAGAAATCGGGACGCCAACCGCGCATATACCCATATTCACAAGCGCTCATATCACAAAATGCAGGAATATCAATTTCAAGATAAGTTACACCGTCAGTATGTGCCGCAGTCGAAAGCGCTTGAAACGCACCCTGACTGCCGCCCGCTAAAATAAGGGTTTTTTTGTCCCATTCCTCGAGCGTTTTAAGATATTTTACACCCATAAGACAACGGATAACCATTCCGCGCCAATAGGTTTTAATGTTTGAAGCGTTTTCCTCGTTACTAAAGCCGTAACCCTCCTCTAAAACGCCCTTATATTTTTTAATAAGGTCAACCGACGTTAAATGATTTTCTATTCCGTGAGCGTTAAAAACTGCGGTTATTACACCTTCATTGTAAACGGGTGTAGCGGGATGCACGCCATAACCTAAATAGGTTGATTTAATTGGATATTCGCCTTCGCCTTCAGGAATAGTTAAAACAAAAGATGCAGGTCTGCCTTCTGGTGTTTTAACACGCATATCATAGGTTTTAAAGCCTTGTTGTGTAACGCTTCGCTCTTCACACATTAAAACGTCTATTTTGGTATCATCAATAAGCTTTTCAAGTTCTTGCCAATAATCATAAAAATCTTCAGGCAATGTGTCGTGATAACAAATTTTTTCAACATCGGCTCCCGCGCCTGCATCTAACTGCTCAAAACTGCCGTCAACGTTACCGCCGTCGGCTAAGGCATCACAAATCAAACGTGCAAAACCTGCTCTTTTAAGGGTGGTTTCTATTACAAGCGGTTCTTGCGAAGTGCAGCTGCCAATACCCTTTAAATCAACACCATCATCGGTTTTAAGTTGCCAACGGATATATTTACAATCTATATTTCGGCATCTTTCCCTTGCAAAGATTTTAAAGGAAATAAGCTCGCCGCATTTATAAGAAATAGCGGGCTTTTCAAGCTCGCAAATAAAGTATTTAGCCATTTAATTCACTCCAAAAAATAAGACTTTGCTACATCTATTTCGATTATAGCAAAGTCTTTTTTTACAGTCAATATTTTTTGAAAGTGAACTCACCGTCTGTAACAGTGCATAAAACCTTATCCCCTTTTGTAAATTCTAGGGCTAAAATCTTTTCGCTGAAAACATCTTCAATTTTATTTTGAATTTCGCGTCGCAAAGGTCTTGCGCCATAAACAGCATCAAAACCTTTTTCGGCCAATGCCGATTTAACCGACGGGTCAAACTTCAAATCAATTTCAAGATTTTTAACCCTAAATGATAAGTTTTCGAGCATTTTTTGAGCAATTTCTTCGATTTCTACTTTAGTAAGCTTGCTAAACACAATAATATCATCAACGCGGTTTAAAAATTCGGGACGGAATGCACTTTTAAGTTCGCCCAAAACAAGTTCCTTAACGTCACGGTTAGAATCGTCATTTTCGGTAAAACCAAAACTCACCTTCTTTTCGGTAATAAGACGAGCGCCAACGTTAGAAGTCATAATAATTACGGTGTTTTTGAAATTTACGTGTCTGCCCTGAGAATCGGTAAGAATTCCGTCCTCTAAAACCTGAAGTAAGATATTGAAAACGTCGGGGTGCGCTTTTTCAAT
>JAZRBQ010000153.1:0-3003 GCA_045635145.1 Acutalibacteraceae bacterium
GTATACGGCGGTCTCAAGGCTCTCAAAGCCCTCTCCGCACCATTCCCGCAGGTTAAATTCATTCCAACAGGCGGTGTTGATAGAAGCAATATTGACGAATTTTTAGCATTCGATAAAATCGTAGCAATCGGCGGCAGTTTCTTTGTTAAAGAAGCGCTCGACAAAATGGAGGATAAATAAAATGGCTAAAATTGTTACTTTCGGTGAAATAATGTTAAGACTCGCACCCCTTGGTTATTACAGATTCTTCCAAAACGACCAGATGCAAGCAACCTTTGGCGGTGGCGAAGCAAACGTTGCAGTAAGCCTTGCGAATTATGGTATGGAAAGTGTTTACGTTACCAAGTTACCTAAACACGCTATCGGTCAGGCTGCTATTGATTCACTAAGATATTTTGGTGTAGATACTTCTAAAATTGTTCGCGGTGGTGAACGCGTGGGTATCTACTTCCTTGAAAAAGGCGCTTCACAAAGAGGTTCGGTTTGTATTTATGACCGTAAATATTCTTCTATTCAACAAGCAACTACTGCCGATTTTGAATGGGACAGCATTTTTGAAGGCGCTGATTGGTTCCACTTCACAGGCATTACCCCCGCTTTAGGACCAAACGTTGTTGAAATTTGCAAAGAAGCATGTATTGCTGCTAAAAAGCGCGGCGTTAAAATCTCTTGCGACCTTAACTACCGTGGCAAACTCTGGACAAGAGAAGAAGCAAACAAAGCAATGACCGAATTATGTCAATACGTTGATGTTTGCATATCTAACGAAGAAGATGCTAAGGACGTATTCGGCATTGAAGCTGAAGGCACCGATATTTACGGTGGCAAGCTCAACCACGAAGGTTATAAGAGCGTTGCAAAGCAACTTGCTGACAAATTTGGTTTCGAAAAGGTTGCTATCACACTTCGCACTTCAATTAGTGCTAGTGATAACGACTGGGCTGGCATGCTTTACGACGGCGATGATTATTACTTCTCAAAATCATATCATCTCCACATTACCGACCGTGTTGGCGGTGGTGACTCATTCGGCGGCGGCTTGATTTATGCTTTACTTTCAGGCAAATCAAGCAAAGACGCTATTGAATTTGCTGTTGCAGCATCTGCACTTAAACACTCTATCGAAGGCGACTACAACCGTGTAAGTGTTGCTGAAGTTGAAAAACTTGCAGGTGGCGACGGTTCGGGCCGCGTTCAAAGATAATCTGTTTTTAAAATAAAAATACCGCGAAGCTATATAGCCTCGCGGTTATTTTTTTATTATGTAGGTTTTAAATCAAGGATTGATTAGTAAGAATTTTTTCTGGAATAGTTTCAAGACAATATGCCAATTTATTAAACCCGTAAAGACTTGGAAGTTTTAAAAATGCTTCACCCCAATAGTTATTGCGAAAGTGTGGTGAATGTGCATCCGAAGCAATGCAATTTGCCCAACCATTTTTAAGCAAAAAATTAGAACAATTATAAGCGTGCTCACCAAAAGCGCCTAATAAACTATCGCGATTAATTTGAACACCAAATCCTTTGTTTATCCAAACTTTCGCCATTTCAGGGTGCTTTCTAACAGCATAATATCGTTCAGGATGAGCAATTACAGGAATAAATCCAGCCTCAACGCATCTGTCAAGCAACCAATCGAAATATCCCTTTTCTTCATCGTAATTAAACTCAACCAAAAAATAAGACGAATTTGGATAGGTCCAAACTTTGCCTTCACTTAAAAGTTGCGGCAAATTATTCGATGCCATAATTTCCATAGATTTTTCAATTTTTATATTAATTTTTTCATATTCCAATGCTTCAACCAATGATTCGTATGCATCGTTTAACGCCCCTAAAGAAGTACCTGTTTTATAATCGTAGTGAGGTGTTGCTACGATTTTTTTAATGCCGCAACGGGCTGCCAACGCCGCCATTTCCAACGAATCTTCTATTGACATAGCACCGTCGTCCACACCGGGTAAAATATGATTATGTAGGTCAATAATCATGACTTTCTCCTTCTTATTAAACGGAAAAATTTTAACAAAATTGGTCTAATTGGAAAAAGTATTCGCCAAAAATAACCGATAAATCTATAGCAAAAATTTTGGCAGGATACGAACTTTCCTTTTCTTGTAAAAGAAACGACACGACCCAAAACGTTATCTGCGGTGGTGAATTTGTCACGATAACAATTTAAATCACCTGTTGTTTGTATATTACCATTTTTAATGCAATTAATTCTATGCAACAAATATCCATGCTCGGTTTGCAAGAGAACAATATCTCCCTTTTTTAGCGTGGTTTTATCCACCTTACTAATAGTTACGCTGTCCCTAGCATTAGCCAAAAAAGGACACATACTATTTCCCGTGACGGTAAATTGAGCATCAAATCCGTCATTTAAAAACTGAGAGATAGTACCAAACAAGTCTTCCGGTGGTAGTAAGATTAATTCTCCTTTATGCATTACTGTAAACTCTCCAAAGCATTATAAAGCACTTCCACAGCCGTGGCGTCGGGTGTGCATTCCAATCGCAATATCGGTATTTTTCCCAAAAAAGCATCCAATAAAGACAACATCAATTCGGTAGTTTTTCGGTCCCAAGACGGAACAACCACATGTGATAGCAACGCAATCGGTTTTTCTTCATAAACACGGTTTTGGGTCCCGCGTTCTAAAATCACAACCGCTTGCAAGGGAACACTTCTATTAATATATTCGCCACTTGTGCCACACCAAGGCGTGCCAAAGCCATACCATTTATCATTTTTTAAAAAGCAACTAGCCTTATCACCATTAATGATAAGAGCATTTTTAATATCGCGCCATAAACGAGCGTGAGTAGTTTTACCAACGCCCGAATCGGCACAAAGCAAAAATCCTTTACCGTTTTCTTCAACCAATGCACCGTGAAACGTCAAAACATTTTGATGTAAAAAAGCGTAAAAAATAACAAAGGTTAAAGCTTCAAAAGCAGCCATACCAACTGTTTGTGAATTGTCGCAAGTTAGTGTAAT
>JAZRBQ010000154.1:0-8040 GCA_045635145.1 Acutalibacteraceae bacterium
AAGGTTAGAAAGGGCAAAGTCAACAATGCGGTATCTTGCGCCAAAAGGAACCGAAGCGGTTGAACGTTTGGCGGTAAGTTTTTTTAATTTGCCTTCGGAATTAGCAAAAATTAAACCAGCTACTTCTGATGTTTTCATATCTTTTCGCCCTCCTTAACGTTTTCGGTAATCATTTTGCTGGCTGTAATAACAGCGTTTTTACCTACTGTAAGATTATCGCCAACAAGGGCAATGCCCCAATTTTCGCCACCGATAACCTGTGGGTCTTCGCCTACAACGGCACCCTCTTCAATAACGGCGTTTTCAGCAACGATTGCGTATTGAACTTTCGCACCCTTTTTAACCACCGCACCCGGCATTACAAGTGAATACTCAACAGTAGCACCTTCTTCGATAGTTACATTTTTAAAGAGAACTGAATAATCAACCTTACCCCAAATTTCACAACCGTCGGTTATAAGGGAGTTTTCAACAACCGCATTTTCAGAAATATATTGAGGTGGCATACCTGTATTCTTAGAATAAATTTTCCAGTTTTTATCTGCTAAATCAAGGTCAACCTTAGGATTTAAAAGGTCAAGGTTTGCTTCCCATAAAGATTCAACAGTACCAACGTCTTTCCAGTAACCGTCAAAACGGTAAACCTTTAAAAGTTGGTTATCATTTAGCATTAACGGAATAATGTTTTTACCAAAGTCATTTGAAGAATCGGGGTTGTTTTCATCTTCGATAAGATAATGTCTTAACTTTTCCCATGTGAAGATATAAATACCCATTGAAGCCAAGGTACTCTTGGGATTCTTCGGTTTTTCTTCAAATTCATAAATAGTGCCGTCTTCACGGGCATTCATTATACCAAAACGTGAAGCTTCTTCCAAAGATACGTCGAGTACGGCAATAGTACAGTCAGAATTAGTTTCAATATGCTGTGCAAGCATATCCGAATAGTCCATCTTATAAATATGGTCACCCGAAAGAATAAGCACATATTCGGGGTTGTAACGCTCTAAAAATTCGAGATTTTGATAAATAGCATTTGCTGTACCCTTATACCAGTTACCACCCTGTTGTGTATGATAAGGCGGCAAAATATGTACGCCACCGAAAGAACGGTCTAAATCCCAAGGTTTGCCCGATGCCACGTAATCGTTAAGCTCAAGCGGTTTATACTGGGTAAGAATACCTACCGTATCAATACCCGAATTAGCACAGTTTGAAAGCGGAAAATCAATAATCCTATACTTACCGCCATAAGGAACGGCAGGCTTTGCAATTTTGCTGGTGAGCACTCCCAATCGACTGCCCTGACCGCCTGCTAAAAGCATTGCTACGCATTTTTTGCTTTTCACAATTATCACTCCCATAATTTGATTTGCTAGACATAATTTATTATAGCATTTAAAACAACCTATTTCAAGGCGATTTTTGTAGAAAATAAAATATTAAAAAAATTTTTTATTTTAAAATTTATGCAAATTCGACAAAAATTAACAACAAATTGAATAAAATGACACTTAATTTACAATAAGACTGTGGCACCTTCCAAACAGAAGATGCCACTAAATAATTTTATAAAATTAATTATGATAAAGTTTTTTAGTTTGATATTTTGGCTCAAAGGTCATATTTATACCAAGCTTTTTAAAAGAGTTTTCATCCGCGCGGGAAAGTATTACGGTTGAATGAGCCTCGCATCCGCGCAAATTTTTAACCTGATTGAGCGCTTTTTTGGCAACGTCGCTTGTTACCGCACAAATTGATAATGCTTCCAAAACCTCATCAACGTGAAGACGTGGGTTGTGATTACCCATAATTTCGGTCTTCAATTTTTGAATAGGCTCAATTATAGTAGGCGCAATCAAATCAATATCATCAGGAATGCCTGCAAGCTCTTTTAAGCAGTTAAGCACAAGGGCTGACGAAGCGCCCAACAAGCTTGAAGTTCTGCCTGTAACAATTTTGCCGTCGTGCAATTCCAAAGCGGTAGTTGGTGCTTCGGTTTCTTCGGCGCGCTTTAACGCCGCCTCAACTACGGGGCGGTCCTTAATACTTGCGCCAACCTGCTTCATAAGAAGTTCAATTTTTGCAACCTCGGTCTTTTCGCTCATGCCCTGTCTTTCGCTTACAAGGGCGTTGTAATAACGGCGTATAATTTCCTGCTTAGCAGCAGCAATCACCGCTTCATTATCATAAATGGCAAAGCCGACCATATTAACACCCATATCAGTAGGACTCTTATAGGGTGATTCACCTAAAATAGTCTCTAAAATAGCGTTAAGCACGGGGAAAATTTCAATATCCCTATTATAATTAACCGCGGTTTTACCGTAAGCATCCAAATGGAAGGGGTCAATCATATTAAGGTCGTTAAGGTCGGCGGATGCGGCTTCATAAGCCACGTTAACAGGGTGGTTAAGCGGAATATTCCACACAGGGAAGGTTTCAAACTTGGCGTAACCTGCCTTAATGCCGCGCTTATGCTCGTGATAAAGCTGTGAAAGACAGGTTGCCATTTTACCGCTGCCGGGGCCCGGAGCAGTAACGATAACAAGCTTTCTTTCGGTTTTAATGTAATCGTTTTTACCAAAACCTTCTTCACTTACGATAAAGGGAATGTTTGAGGGATAATCGGATATTGAATAATGCCTATAAACCTTAATACCCAAAGCGGTAAGGCGTTTTTCAAAATTATCAGCCGAGGGTTGACCGGTATAGCAGGTAATTACCACGCTGCCAACGTAAAGGCCAATTTGACGAAAAGCATCAATAAGGCGAAGAGTTTCTAAATCATAGGTTATTCCAAGGTCGCCGCGGCGCTTATTCTTTTCAATAGCGTCGGCATTAATTACGATAACAACCTCGGCTTCATCCTTAAGTGCCATAAGCATTTTAACCTTTGCATCAGGCTCAAACCCAGGAAGCACCCTCGCCGCATGATAATCATCAAAAAGCTTGCCGCCGAATTCAAGATAGAGCTTGTCGCCGAATTGAGTGATTCTATCCCTAATTTTTTGCGACTGCAAATCTATATATTTTGAATTATCAAATCCTTTTTTCATAATTTAACATCCCTCGCTAAAAAAATACCCTATCATTGTACCAAATTTTACACACTTTAACAAGCAAAAGTTTTAATTTTTATATAGATTTATTACCTTTTCGGCACGGTTTAGTATCATTTCCTTAAGACCTTGTGGTTTTATAACCTTGATTTCATCGCCAAAGTTTAAAATAAAGGTAACAAGCGCATCCGAAACGGCCGCTTTATAAGAAAAACAAAACTCATCATCGGTAACGTTTGTAATGAATATATTTTCTGAAAATCTATCGACAACGGTTTTTGCTAACTTTTTCTTACAGCACAGCTCTATTGTTTGCAATTCGCCTGTGTACATACCAAAAATTTTGTTGGTATAATCGGCAACGTCAAAAAAGGTGGTATATTCACTAACCTCACTAAAATGCCTTGCTGCTTCTTCGCGTATTGTCACCTTGCTCATACGGTCAAGGCGCAAATGCACAAGATTATCATATTTTTTAAAATTACAAATAAGGTAATAGTGGTCGTCCTGCCAAGCAAGCGCATAAGGGCTTACCCAAAGTTTTTTAACAACGTCCACAAACTCTCTATCCTTAAGTTCACGAGACACATAGTCAAACTCCACCATTTTATTTTGCCTTATCGCCTGCGAAATACTATCGATATTGTAAAAAATTTCTTCATTGTTGCATTTTTGAGCGGGGTTAAAATAAATGTCACGCACACGCTTTTTGCGTTGACCTTGGCTTAGAAGTCCGCCTAATTTCTTTATAAGCACCCTTGTTTTCTTTGGGCTTATAAACCTTGCCGTTCTAACCGCGTCGGACAGCAAATAAACCTCGGCCTCTTCAAAATCGCGGTCACCTAAAAAGAAACCCTTGGGCGAATAAGAACGCACTATATCATAACCGTAATCTATAAGGGCTTCAATGTCGGCATAAACCGATTTACGCTCGGCAGTAATGCCCTTTTGCTGCAGCAAATCACAAATTGCCGTAGCAGTTATAGGATTTTCTTCGTCGCTATGCTCACGCAAAATATCAAGCACGGCAATAAGCTTTAATTTTTGTCCCCATGATTTAGGCATTCTTCCACCGCCTTTTCGAATTCTTCAAAGGTTAAAAGCGTGTTTAACACGTCTAACATTGCATTGGCCGATAAATTATCAGGCAAATTTAGATGCTTTAATAAAATTTTGCGGTTTTCTAAAGAGTTTTCAACCCCCGAAAGACCGCAAAAATACATATCTGTTTTGGTAATTTTTCTACCGCTTTCACTTTTGGTGTTCATAATAACACCGCTACGCTTAAAAACGTCGATTAGCACCTCTTTTGAAAGCCCTTCAACACCCAAAAGGCCTTCTTTTGAAGCGGCAGCCTTGCGCTTTTCCTTGCCTGCGATTTGCGGCACGTAAACATTAAAAACCTTGCCGTCTTTAGCAATATTTTTAATGTGATTTCTAATCATATTCCCCGCCGAATCACTGTCGGTCAGAACAATAACGCCATCTCGCTTGGCGAACAGCCTTATAAGCTCACACTTTTCCTTATCGTGAAAAAGCGAAAAACCGTTTGTAGTAATAATTAAGGTATCCACCACGTTTTCAAGGGTGATTTTATCATACTTACCCTCAACAATAACAGGCATATTAAGCTTAATCAAGACACTCACCCTTAACCGCGATATACGAAAGCCTTACTATCAGCTGCTCAAGTATAATTCTGGGATTGCTGTTAAACGATTTTAAAGATTTATCGGCAAAACGCAAAGCATCAAAGCTTAAATTAAACTTGCTAAAATCAAACCTCTTCATATCGCTTATAGCGTTTCTAACAACAAATTCGCGTCCCTTATAGCCAAATTCTTCGGCGATTTCACTTGCCTGCATACCGCGGTCCTTGCCCAAAAATGCGCGGTACATATCAACGTAAAAGCCCGATATTGTGCTTAAAATAAATATCGGCTCTACCTTTAAGAAAAACAATTCGTCCAAAATTTTAACCGCCTGTGGCATATTACATTCGATTATATGCTTAGAAAGGGCGTACACGCTGGCTTCAACCGTTTTTGTGCACACCAAATCCACCGTCTTTTTGGTGATTTCCCCGCCCTTTGAATAAGCGCAAAGCTTATCCAACTCGTTTTTAAGGGTGTTAATGTCTTCGCCCACGGTTTCAATCAAATATTTTGCCGACGCACTGTCAAGCTTGCAACCACGTTTTTGAGCGCCGTTTGAAAGCATTTTAATAAGCTCAGGCACGGTTCTATGGTCAAGACAAACTGCCAAACCGCTGTTTTTTTCGGCAGCGGTAACCAATTTTGTTAATTTGTTATTCTTTTTTACCGAAATTTGCAATACGTCATACGCCAAAATAAAAATACAAGTGTCGGGCGTTTCGGCAATTATGGTGCAAAGCTTATCAAAATCCGATTTAGAGCAGCCTTCAAAATCATAGTCGGTTAAAATTACAAACTTTTTGTCGCACATCATAGGAAACTGCAAAACCGCATCATAAACCTCTTGCAAATCGCAGTTGCCCGAAAATTTTTGATAATTAAAAATATCATCTTCATCAGCGCAAGTACCACCGATTTTTTTAGCATACATTTGCTTTAAATAACCGTCGTTACCAAGTAAAATATAAACTCTTGAATCGTTATTTTTTAGTTTTTGCTTTAAAACCTGCTCTGTTATGATTGCCATTTTAGTTTCCCCCTTTCATTGCGCTTTTTAAGTCTTACTTCTCTCAATTTTATCATATTTATTCTGTTTTTACAAGCAATTAAAATCCAAAGTATTGCGACAATAAATATTACTGCCACAAAGCTTAACCAAACGGGTGTATTTGTAGTAGCAAAAGGCAAACTGCCAAAGAAATTTATAACCGCATTCATATAAATCACGATAACGTCACTTATGAAAAATAAAATTGGTTTTAACGGGGGTACAAGAAATCCCAAAATACAAAAGCTCATAGCAAAGCTTGCAGGTGTACCGATTAAAAGGTTTGTTATAGGCGACACGTTTGAGATATACCCAAATATATAAATTGTAACGGGCGCCGTAAAAACCAGCGCGAAAAGGCTTATTAAAACCGATAATAAAACCGAATTTATTGCCTTGGATTTAATAATTTTCTGTTTTTGTATATAATCATACACAGGCAAAGCCACGCACAAAATAGCAAAGGTAGAAAGCACCGACAACTGAAAGGCTACGTTCATAATTGCCAAAGGATTAAACAACAAAATAATACTAACCGCCGCACCTAAGGTGTTTTCCGGTGTGCTTTCACGCTTCGAAATAAGCGCCAACGCCATAATAATATATGTAATCCCCGCACGCATAACCGACATTGTAAACCCGCATATTGCCATTACAACAAGGGTAACAAGCAAGACAACAACCGCCTTAAAATAGCGGTTATAAAACAATTTGTTAGTAAACCAAAGCGCAAAGGAAACAATAATCGACAAATGCATACCCGAAACGACCATAACGTGCGCCACACCCGATGCCTTTACGTTGCCGTAAAACCTGTTTGTAAAATAACTTTTATCCCCTGTTGTAAGGGCCAACATAGTGGCGGCTTCGCCTTTGCCGTAATATTTGAATATCTCGTCCTTTATATAATTGCGTATCCTACCCACCGCGCTAAGTACCGCATCACCATTACCTACAAGTTTAAAATCTTCAACATAAGCGTTATGAAAAATACCGTTACTGTAAAAACTGTATTTTCCTTTATAATCATCCATGCTCCTAAGGTCAAGGGTGGCGGTTATTCTGTCGGATATATGAAAATCGCCCCTTCCGTAGCTTGCCGATATTTTATCCCCTTTATTAAGTATGTTGCTTTCAACAACTTCAAGCGTTACCGAATAATAGTCGCCGTGATTTATAGGCTCTTCCACCACGATAAACTCACCCGTGCAGCCGCTACCGTCCAAAAGCAAGGCTTTATCGAGATTTTTAGTGGCAACAAGCGTACTTATAGCCACAAGCAAAACTAAAATAGCACTTAAAACAATTTCACGCCTTGCTGATTTATAAAGCATTACAAAAATCAACAACAATATTAACGGGCATAAACAAAAAAGCACCCCTTCGGCATAGATACCCACTACCGAAACAGCACTGGAAGCCACCGCGCACAAAAGCATTGGCCTGCGTTTCAAAAAATCGAACACCCTTATTCAGTCCTTTTTATTATTTACAAATCATTTTGTTTGCTGTATAATGTAGTTACTACTCTTGGGAGTGATATTTGTGAAAAAAGTAAATTCAATTAAATTTTCAATAATGCTAACCGATATTTTCTTGGTTTTGCTTGTTATCGTGGCAATTGCTTTGCCGTTTCTTGCAACAGCCTATGTCGAATGGAAAGGCAGGCTTGAAAGCCTTGCCACAACCATAATGGTTACCTGCTACCCTTGTGCGCCCTTCACTTGGCTTTCACTTTTCTATCTTCGTAAAGTGCTTAAAAACATCGCAAAGCGTGATGAAAAAAATCCCGACAACATCAAATTCCTTAAATATATGTCAATTTGCTGTGTTATAATTTCCCTTATAACACTCGTAGCAGGAAGATTCTATCTGCCCTTTTTCCTTGTGGCAGGTACATTCCTGTTTTTAGCGCTTTTAATCTTCGTTTTCCGTAATATATTTATAAATGTGTTTAAAAATATATAGGTATTATACCATATTATAAATACCGTTACAAGTAAAAAAGCACTAACCGTAAAGGTTAGTGCTTTTCTTTTGCGAAAGAGCAAACAAACAGAATATTCTGTATAGAAAGTTTATTTTCAGCCATTGAAAGCACCTTCTATTTTAATTAAACCACAGAATTTAATGAAATCGTTCGCTTAAGGCTCACGGTGAAATCTAAAATATATTTTAGATGAAATATTTCGCCTTTCGGCAAAACACGAAATTAAATCCGTCTAACTCCCAACGAAGTCGGATTTCATCACAAAGTGATTTCATCATACTATGG
>JAZRBQ010000155.1:0-7080 GCA_045635145.1 Acutalibacteraceae bacterium
GTTTTTCTTGCAAAATAATCATATTTCGAGGGTATAACATCAGGACAAATAACACAGGCTGTTTTGCCAATCTCATTAAGAGCATAATAAAGAGCAAACGCCGAGCCCAATGTATCACCGTCAGGCGAAGCATGGGTCAGAATTATATAATTATTATGCTTTTTGAGATACCTTGCGGTCTGGCGTAAGGATAACAACCTGCAGTTTGTCTCCTTATACTTTTTCATCTTCATTATCCTCTTTAAAAGATTCTATGATTTTTGAGATGTTGGCACTATGTTCAATAGAATCATCTGCCACAAAGCGTAATTCAGGCACCTTGCGAAGCTTAAGTCTAGCGCCCAATTCACGGCGCAAGAAGCCTGCGGCACCCTTAAGGGCTTTAACCGAGCTAACGGTAGTTTCAAAGCCCTCTATTGCGCTTACATAAACCGTAGCATAGGAAAGGTCGCCCGAAACGTCAACCTTTACTATGCTTAAAAGCTTACTAACTCTCGGGTCCTTAAGCTCGCGAAAAAGCTCTGCTAAAGCGATTCTTACGTCCGAAGTTATGCGATTTATTCTAAATCCAGCCATTAATCTCTATATTCCTCCATAACGAAGGCTTCAAAAATGTCGCCTTCTTTAATATCGGCAAATTTTTCAAGCGAAATACCGCATTCGTAACCTTGTGCTACTTCCTTAACGTCATCTTTAAAGCGACGAAGTGAATCAATCTTGTCTTCACAAATAACAAAGCCGTCACGAACAACACGGATTTGACAAGCACGGCTAACCTTACCGTGTGTGATATAACAACCGGCAACAGTACCAACGCTTGAAATCTTGTAAACGCTACGTACTTCAACAGTACCCAATTGATTTTCACGGTATTTGGGTGCTAACATACCCTTCATAGCAGCTTCAATTTCTTCAATACAGTCATAAATTACGCGATACATACGCATATCAATACCTTCGCGTTCAGCAATAGCCTTTGCAACCGAGTCAGGACGGATATTAAAGCCTACGATAATAGCGCCCGAAGCTTGAGCCAAGGTTACGTCGGATTCATTTACTGCACCAACGCCGCCGTGAATAACGTTAACGCGAACTTCATCGTTAGAAAGCTTTTGAAGACTCTCTCTAACTGCTTCAACCGAGCCTTGAACGTCGGCCTTAACAATAATGTTAAGCTCCTTAAGGTCGCCAACCGAAAGATTTTCAAATAAGTTATCAAGCGTAATCTTTTGCTTAGCGTTATTAAGCTCATCCTTAGCCTTTTGCTTTCTTTGTTCAACAAGCTGACGGGCAAGTCTTTCATCCGAAACTGCGTCAAATGCATCACCCGCATTCGGTGTTTCAGCAAGACCTGTAATTTCAACAGGAACAGAAGGACCAGCTTCTTTAAGCACCTTACCGTTTTCATTTGTCATAACACGAACTCTACCAACAGATGTGCCTGCAACAATGATATCGCCGGTTTTAAGTGTACCGTTTTGAACAAGCAATGAAGCCACAGGGCCACGGCCCTTATCAAGACGTGCTTCAATAACAATACCCTTTGCACGTCTGTCAGGGTTAGCCTTAAGTTCCTGCATTTCGGCAACAAGCAAGATATTTTCAAGCAGGTTATCAATACCCATATGGGTTTTAGCCGAAACGGGAACACAGATAATATCGCCGCCCCATTCTTCAGGTACTAATTCATGCTCGGTAAGTTGTTGTAAAATACGATCGGGGTTAGCTTCGGGTTTATCCATTTTATTAATAGCTACAATTACCTGAACCTTTGCGGCTTTTGCGTGGTTAATAGCTTCAATTGTTTGTGGCATAATACCGTCGTCAGCTGCAACAACCAAAACCGCAATATCGGTAGCCATCGCACCGCGTTGACGCATAGATGTAAATGCTGCGTGACCTGGAGTGTCAAGGAATGTGATGTCTTCGCCGTTGCAGTTTACTCTGTACGCACCGATATGCTGTGTAATACCACCTGCTTCGGTGTTGGTAACTGCAGTGTTACGAATAGCATCAAGAAGTGAAGTTTTACCGTGGTCAACGTGACCCATTACAACTACAACAGGACTTCTGGGCTTCAAGTTTTCCTTGGTGTCTTCGGTATCGTCCATAATTTGTTCTTCAATAGTAACAACAACAGCGCGTTGAATCTTTGCGCCCATTTCGGTTACTACGATTTCTGCAGTATCATAGTCAATTACCTGGTTAACTGCCGCAAGCATACCAAGCTTCATAAGCTCTTTAATAACCTCAGCAGCGGTTTTCTTCATAGCAGCAGCTAATTCGCCAACTGTAATTTCGTCGCCTACTGTAACAGTAATAGGTGTCTTCTTAATGCGTTCAAGCTGCATTCGACGCATTTTATCAGCCTCGGTTTCACGCTTGGCACCTTGTGGACGACGATAATCTTGTGATTTTTGCTTAATCTTCTGCTTTCTTGCAACGTTATCCTTCATTGAGTTAGCAGGAGCAATATTTTCATACTTTTCGTTGTACTTATCAATATTGATATTTGAAGTACGTGTATCTACGTGGCGTATTTCAGCAGGGCCACGCTTGGGAGCTTCGCCTGCAACCTTATCCTTTTTCTTTGAAACAAAGGGTTGTGGGTCGGAAGGCTTGAATTCCTTTTTAGGTGCCTCTTTCTTGGGTTCTTCCTTCTTGGGAGCATCCTTTTTAGAATCTTCCTTCTTAGGCATATCTTTCTTAGGCTCTTCCTTTTTAACCTCAGGTTTAGGTTGAGGTTTGGGTTGCGGCTTAGGTTCAGCCTTTTTAGGTTCAACCTTTTCAGGTTCAGAAGCCTTGGGTGCTTCGCCGTTTTGAGCGGCAGCAGCAGCCTTAAGCTGTTCAAGAATAGCCATTTGTTCTAAAAGCTTTTTGTTCTTTTCTTCTTCACGTGCTTTCTTAGCCTTTGCACGCGCTTCAGCGCCAGTTTCAAAATAAGCTTTAAAATCCTTTACAGCATTATCCTTAGTTATTCTATTGAAAAATTGACCTATTTCAGCTTCATTTAAAGCTGTACTTGATTTCTTTTCAGTGCCTGTAATTTCATTCACTAATGTAATTACTTCCTTAGAACTCATACCAAAATCTTTAGCAAGGTCGCTTACTTTATATTTGTTTGTCATTGGCATAGCCTCCTAAAATCTTACAAATTGAATCGGCAAAACCATTATCGTTAACCGAAATAATACCGCATCTTTTTCCAACAGCGGTAGATAAAGTTTCCATTGTTACTCCGCTTAAAGTAACCGTATTAACATTTTTATTATGAGTGAAAAATAAAATTTCTTTTTTGCTTTTTTGTGAAACGTCGGACGCTAAAACAATTAGCTTCGCCTTTCTTTTATTAAGGCATTCAACCGACTGCAGCATACCAAACCCAAGCTTACCCGCTTTTGAAGCAAAGCCCAAAAGGGTTAATACCTTGTTATTCTGCATCGCTAAGTTCCTTTTCAAGCTGTAAATAAATTTCTTTTGAAACGGGACAAGAGAAAGCACGGGATAAGGCGTTAGATTTTTCGGCTTTTTTAAGGCATTCGAGCGAATTGCAAATATACGCTCCCCTGCCGTTAAGCTTGCCTGTAAAATCAAGCTTAATTTCACCCTCGGGTGTTTTAACCACTCGAACAAGCTCTCTTTTAGGTTTCATTTCGCGACATGCTGTACACATACGCATTGGTATTTTTTTACTACTCATAATAAAATCTCACTTAAATAAATTATTCGCCAAAAAATCCGCTTTCGGGATGAATATCAATCTTCCAGCCTGTAAGTTTAGCGGCAAGGCGTACGTTTTGACCCTTATTACCGATTGCAAGTGACAACTGTTCTTCAGGAACACTTGCTTTGCAAACCTTGGGGTCTTCCGATTCAATTTCAACCCTTGCAACCCTTGCAGGAGATAAGGCTTCTGCAACAAATAAGGTGGGGTCTTCACTGTATTTTACGATATCAATTTTCTCGCCTGCAAGTTCAGCCACGATGTTGTTAACACGTTCGCCCTTAGGACCGATACAAGCACCAACTGCATCAACTTCGGGGTCGGGTGAGTAAACTGCAATCTTTGTTCTGGAACCTGCTTGACGTGAAACCGCCTTAATTTCGATAGTACCGTCAAAAATTTCGGGTACTTCTTTTTCAAACAAACGCTTTACAAGACCGGGATGTGTACGAGAAAGCATAATGCGAGCGCCGCGGTCGGTTTCCTTAACGTCAACCACATAAACTTTGATGTGGTCGCCTTCTTTTAATAATTCATCTGGCACTTGTTCAAGCTTAGGTAATGTAGCTTCGCTGTGACCGATTGTTAAAATTGCGTTACCTGTCTTGGGGTCAATTTTTTGAACAACAGCGGTAACAAGCTCACGTGTTTTGCTTTGGAATTCAGCCAAAGTCTGTCCACGTTCAGCTTCACGCACACCTTGACGGAAGTTGTTCTTAGAATTTTGTGCCACAACACGACCAAACTTTCTTGTATCAAGCTTAATATCAACAAAGCCTTGTTCAATTGCTTTGGGGTCGATAGCAGCAGCATCTTCCTTAGAAATTTCGGTATAGGGGTCTAAAACCTCATCTACTACTGTTTTACGTGCAGTAACCGAGAAAATTTCCTTTTCACAGTCGATTACGCAAGAAACGATTTCATTTCCACCGTAATCTTTACGTGCTGCAACAACAATTGCATCAGATATCTTTTGTGCGATAAATTCCTTAGGAATACCTCTTTCTTCTTCCATTAATTTAAGTGCGGTAAAAAACTCCGCTGTGTTATCAACCTTTTTAGTTTTCTTCTGTTTTGCCATTTTTTCTCAATTCCTCCAAACAATAATATTATTCAAAATCGCATAAATTTGCTTTTGATATATCTTTTAAAGTGAATTCCATATTATTACCGTCAACTTCGATAGTAATAGAATCCTTTGCCGAAACTAATGTACCTGTAAATTCCTTTACACCGTCAATTGCTTTATAAAGCTTGATTTTCACCTTTTCACCGAGCATTTTTTCAAAATGTTCAGGGCGTGATAATTCCCTTTCAATACCACATGAGCAAACCTCTAAATAATAGGATTTGTCAATTGGGTCGGCTTCATCGATAACGGGGTCAATAGCGTGAGAAACGTCGGTACAATCATCGATTGTAATGCCGTCCTCTTTATCAATAAAAACCCTTAAATACCACGAAGCGCCTTCTTTCACAAAACGTACGTCCCAAAGCTCAACACCCTGTGATTCTACCGTTTCTTTAATAAGGGAATAAACCCTTTCCGCAGCACTTGCCACAGCTTTACCTCCTCGCAAAACAAAAGTGAGCGGCTGTTAGCCACTCACCTTTCTTAACTTATTGCAATAAGTATAACATATAGTTTTCAAAAAATCAAGTACTTTTTTACGGATTTGTATTTTCTATAATACCCTGTAAAATTTCGTCGTCATCACCGCCACCCATCGGTTCTTCACCTTCATAGGTGTTTATATAAATTTTAACTGCAACGTCGCCGTTAACCTTTTCACTGTGAGCAGGAACTTGCTCTAAAATAGCGCCGGGTTGAGCGTTTTCATCATACTTTTCTAAAACTTCAATATTTTGATAAAGGAAGCCGAGTTTTAAAAGCTCAAGCTTTGCGGTTTGCTCGTCAAGACCAACCAAGTTTGGCATTTTAAATTCCTTAGCGCCAAGACTTATTGTAAGCTCAATCTTAGTTTCTTTTTCAACCTCGCTACCCTTTTCAACCGATTGCTTGCAAACCTGACCCATAGGATATGTGCTCGAATAAGCCTTGCTCTTTATACTGATTTTAAAGATTTGATTATCTTCGTCATCTATAATTTCAGCATAGGTTTTACCTCTAAAATCAGGAACCTTGTAAAGCTTTACGTTATCAATCACCGTGCTATCAACCGAGCCGATTTCGTTAACATCAGGGGCCGAAGGTATTGATACGGTGGTGCTGGGTGTGGATTCGGTCGGGAAAAAGTTTTCCTTGAATACGGTCAAAGCCAATATTCCACCTATTACCAAGAATATAAGCGCAGTAGCCAGAGCCGAAACTAAAACGTATTTGGCCGAAGATTTGGAAGCCTTTTTCTTGGCAGGCTTAGAGCTGCTCGCAACCTCTTTTTTAGGCTCAGCGGGTGCTGTGTGAGCTAACTCGCCGTAAACAAGCTCGTTCTTTAAAGCTTCAATATTTTGGGTACGTTCTTGCGGTCTAACCTTTAAGCCGTTTGCTAAGGCGGTTAATACGTGTCTCGGCAATTCTTCGGCAAATTTTGCAGGTATAGACATACTTTCATCTTCAAGCCTTAAGGTAGCCTTAGGCACAACGGTGCCTATAAGCACGTTAAATAGGGTTGCACAAAAGCCGTAAACATCGGTATAAGTGCCAACCTGCATATCCGCAACGCCATACTGTTCAACCGCGGCATAGCCTTCAAAAAGTTGGCTTTCAAACTCGGTGTCGGCAAGGCGAAGCCTATTAACACTAAAATCGGTAATACGAAGCTTACCGTCACGACCAACCATAATAGTTTCGGGCGAAATACCCTTGTGGATAATGCCCATATCGTTCATAACCTTAATGGTGTCAATCAAAGGAAGCAAAAGCGCACGAGCCTGTTCCCACTTCAATGTGCCGCCATTACGTGTCAAAAAATCACTCAAGGTAATTGCTTGAATATTCTTATAAACCGCATACGCAGTACCGCCAGATTCAAAAACGTCGTTAACTTCGGGCAAGGATGCCAACGACTGCTTCATAATTTGACGGTTGATTTCTAAAAATTCAATCAAGCCTTCATTAAATACATATTTTTTATCAGGCAGTATTGAAACCGAAGTATCAGGATTGCGTACCGCAATACCCACAGGGAAATATTCCTTAATTCTTACAACCGAATCGGTAGCATTATCCCAACCAATATAGGTAACGCCTTCACCATTAACCGCCAAAGCCTTGCCAATTAAGTAACGGCTATTGATTTGGAATCTTACGGGTAAGCATTGGCTATGGTTTTGAGCCGATGCTTCATAACCGCATATAGGACAAATCTCCTGTCCGTCAATATCGTTCATACAAC
>JAZRBQ010000156.1:0-3239 GCA_045635145.1 Acutalibacteraceae bacterium
TGATTTTATTGAGTTAAATGCTTGCACAGCCGGTTGTGTTGGCGGGGTGCTTACAATTCAAAACCCCTTTATCGCAAAGGCAAGACTTCGTTCTTTAAGAAGATATCTACCCGTTTCGGAGCATTTTTCTGCCGAAACTGAAGAGTATCTACCAAGCGAGTTTTTGTTTAACGATTTACCAACCTATCAGCCGATATCACGCCTTTCTGACAGTATGGCTGAATCAATGCGTATGATGGCTGATATTCAGCGTATTAAATCCGAGCTTCCAGGTCTTGACTGTGGCTCTTGCGGTGCACCAAATTGTCGCGCACTTGCTGAGGATATTGTAAAAGGGCATTCCAGTATTGATAAATGTCTTATAAAACTGCATAATGACGGTAGGGAATAGTATGAAGGTTAAGGATTTAGTAAATTCAGGCGATTTTGAAGCGATAACCTTGCCCGATAGTGATAGGGAGATAGACGGTGTTTACATCGGCGACCTTTTGAGTTGGGTAATGGGCAAAGCACAGTCTGGTGACGCTTGGGTTACTATTATGTCTAATATAAATATCTTGGCGGTTGCCTCTCTTTCGGATACTTCGTGTATTATTTTGGCCGAAGGTGTCAAGGTTGATGATGAGGTTATAAAAACCGCTATTGATAAGGAAATTAATATCCTTACAACCAAAATGGATATTTATAAAACGGCACTTCGCTTGAATGAAATTATATGAAAAAGTATTATTACGATTTACATATTCATTCTTGCTTGTCGCCATGTGGTGATGATGATTCAACCCCTAACAGTATCGCGGGTATGGGGGAGCTGAATGGCCTTAATATTATGGCTCTTACCGACCATAATACCTGCAAAAACTGTCCCTACTTTTTTGAAGCTGCCGCCAATCACGGCATTTTGGCTGTGGCGGGTATGGAGCTTACAACAACTGAAGAAATTCACGTAGTTTGTCTTTTTGAAACCTTGGAAAATGCTTTGGCTTTTGAAAAGGAACTTGAACCTTTAAGATTTTTGATAGAAAACCGCACCGATATTTTTGGTAATCAGCTTGTTTGCGATAGCGAAGATAACGTTTTATCAACCGAAAGGTATTTGTTATCTAATGCTACAATGCTTTCTTTTGATGATGTACCAAATTTGGTTAAAAAATATGGCGGAGTTTGCTATCCCGCTCATATCGACCGTGATTCAAATTCGGTTACAGCGATTTTAGGCGGTTTACCGCAGGATAGCGGCTTTAAATATGCCGAACTGCACGATAAATCTAAGGCGGATAGGTTTGAAGATACAAATTGTGAATTTATAGTAAGCAGCGATGCTCATTATTTGTGGGATATAAGTGAAAAGGAAAATTACTTTTTGTTACCCGATGACGATGAGAACGCGATTAAGAACCTTTTTAAGCTTTTGAGGGATGAACAATGAAGGAATTGTCACTAAATATTCTTGATATTACCGAAAATTCGGTTAAGGCGGGTGCGACGCTCACCCAAATATCAATTGAAGAAACCCAAAACAAGCTTATTTTGACCATATCCGATAACGGCTGTGGTATGACTGATGAGGTTTTATTAACTGTTTTAAATCCGTTTTACACTACCAGAACTACTCGCAAAGTGGGTATGGGGCTGCCGCTTTTAAAACTTGCCGCTGAACAAACGGGTGGCAGTTTGGAAATTACTTCAAAGCATATTGATAAATTTCCAAATGAGCACGGCACGGTTGTAAAAACAGTTTTTGTTAAAAACCATATCGACTGCGCCCCTTTAGGTGACGTGGTTGAAACGGTAAAAACCTTGATTCAAGGTCACCCCGATACTGATTTTTTGTTTACACATAAAATTGACGATAACGAGGTTTCACTTGATACAAGAATGTTGCGCGAAACACTTGAAGGTGTGCCGCTCAATACTTACGAAGTAATTAAATGGATTGAAGAATACTTAAAAGAGCAGTATTCGTAAATTCAAAAAGCATAGAAAGGAAGATTTTAATATGAAATCTTTAGCGGAATTACAGGCAATTAAAGAAAAAATGAAGAATAAAGTTATTCTTCGTGAAGGCACTAATGATACTCGCGTTGTTGTTGGTATGGCAACCTGCGGTATCGCAGCAGGCGCAAGACCCGTTCTTAACACATTGGTTGAAGAAGTTAACACTTTAGGTCTTGCTGATAATGTTACAGTTTCTCAAACAGGCTGTATCGGTATCTGTGAATTCGAACCTGTTGTTGAAGTTTTCGAAGCAGGCAAGGAAAAGGTTACCTACGTAAAAGTAGATGCCCAAAAAGCAAAGAGAATTGCAAAAGAACATCTTAAAGAAGGCAACGTTGTTGCTGAATACGTTATTAAATCTTAATTGATTATAATTTGGAGGTATAAAAATGATTCGTGCACATGTGTTAATCTGTGGCGGTACGGGTTGTACTTCATCTGGTAGTGCTTCTATTCAAAAGGCATTTGAAGAAAGTATTGCAGCATTTGACCTAGCAGAAGAAGTAAAACTTGTTCAAACCGGTTGTTTCGGTCTTTGTGAATTGGGCCCCGTTGTTATCGTTTATCCTGACGGTACATTCTACAGCCGTGTTACTACTGACGATGTTAAGGAAATTGTTGAAGAACACCTTCTTAAAGGTCGTCCTGTTGATCGTTTGGTTTATAACGATACCGGCAAGGAAGCTCCTGCTATTGAAGGTCAGGTTGCTCTTAGCGACACTGCTTTCTACAAATCTCAAAACCGTGTAGTTCTTCGTAACTGTGGTGTTATTGACCCTGAAGATATTGAAGAATACATTGCTATGGACGGTTATGCAGCTTTGGGTAAGGTTCTTACCGAAATGAAGCCCGAAGATGTTATTAAGGTTATTTCTGATTCTGGTCTTCGTGGCCGTGGCGGCGGTGGATTCCCCACCGGCTTTAAATGGTCTTTATGTGCTCCTAACAAGGCAGACCAAAAGTATGTTGTATGTAATGCCGACGAAGGTGACCCCGGCGCATTTATGGACCGTTCCGTATTGGAAGGCGACCCCCACTGCTTAGTAGAAGCTATGGCTATCGCTGGTTACGCTATTGGTGCTACCGAAGGTTACGTTTACGTTCGTGCTGAATATCCTATCGCTGTTAAGCGTTTACAAAAGGCTATCGACCAAGCTCGTGAATACGGCCTTTTAGGTAAGGATATCTTCGGTTCCGGCTTCGATTTCGACCTATTTATCCGTCTTGGCGCAGGCGCATTC
>JAZRBQ010000157.1:0-8378 GCA_045635145.1 Acutalibacteraceae bacterium
GGAATATACGCTTAATATTTTACCTGCAATTTATCCCGACGAAAGCCTTTCTAAAGCAGAGGCTAAGGAAAATATGAAAACTAAAAATTACGAGGCTTGGGTAAAGACTTATGAGCAAGTCTATCAAAAGCCGCTTAAATATGGTGAAGTATGAAATTATATCTTTCGGTAATTGGCGTCGCAATGGCTTCAATATCGGCGTTTAACATAATTCTTAATACAGCAAAATGGTATTATATTATTATCGCCGTTGTTTTGTCCACGGCGATACAGTTCGCCCTTGACGGACTTATTGCAATCATAATTAATAAGCTGCCTAACAAATATTTCGGTATTGATAATCGGTTTTATGATGTGACCGAAAAGGAAAAGCGCCTTTATAAAAGGCTAAAGGTTAAGGACTGGAAGGATAAGGTTTGGGAGCTTGGCGGTTTGGGTGGCTTTAGCAAAAGTCATATCGTAAATCCTGATAGTTCTCAATATTTTGAAAGATTCGTCATTGAATGCAATAAGGGTGTGCTTACCCATAGGTTATCTTATCCAATAGGTTTTTTGGTAATGCTTTTATTCCCCAATATTTGTGCCTATACAGTAGCCGTGCCTGTGGCAACGGTAAACTTGTTTTTGAATATTTTACCTACAATTGTTTTAAGATATAACACACCAAAATTAAAGGCTGTTTTAAAGCGAATGGAGCGAAAAACAGTTAAAAAGTAAACGGATGGCTTTGCCATCCGTTTTTTTATAGCGTTATTTTATTTGCACCCAAATCTTCAGCCTCTTGAGCAATTGCTTTATGACAGGTGAAAAGGATAATTTGTCCGTTGGTTGAATATTCCTTCAAAAATTTGAGAGCGGTTTTGGTGCGGTTGTCGTCGTATTGTGCTAAAGCATCGTCTAAAATAATGGGTAAAGCTTCGGTTTCTTCACAGATTAGCTTGGATAAAGCAAGGCGAAGACTTAAATACGCTTGGTCAACCGTTCCGCTTGAAAGGTAGTCAAGCTCCTTAGTGCCGAAAACATCGGTTTTCTCTACCGTGATGTCAAAGGATTTTGATATCGACATATTGCGGTAATTACCGCCTGTAAGAAGTGAAAAAATTTCGGCTGCATTTTTTTCAAGCTGTGAGCCATAGCTTTGGCGCACTTCGGCATAGGAATCACTTAAAACCGAAAGGGCAATTTCTAAACTGTCGTAGTATTCCTTTTGGGCGTTGATTTTTGTTTCAAGGTCCGATAATTCGGCTTTTATCTTTTCTGGGTTTTTGGCACCTGCCAACAGGGATTTTACTTCGGCTAAAATAGCGGCTTTATTAGATTTTAGCTGAGTTAAGGTTTCTATTAAGCCGTCGTATTCGGTTTTAACCGCGTCAAAATCAATCGGCTCGGCCGCGGGAAGTGAAGCGAGCTTTTGCTTTACTTCGTCATAAGAAATATTGCCGATATCCTTTAAAATGTAGTTGATATTTTGTTTTAATTCCTTTTGTTTTTGGGCTGATTCCTTAATGCCTTCGAGTGAAGTAATGATTTCTTCAATGCTTTGGGTAGCCTTAAACGCTGCGAATAAATCAAATAAAATTTGTTCCTCGTTGGCTTTTTCAAGCTTTAAGGATTCAATTTCTTTGTCGTTAGCGCTTAGTAATTCTTTTTGATTTTCAATCATTGCCGAATTGGTGTTAAGGGCGGTGTTAATCGCCGTAAGCTTGGCGCTTTCGGTAGCAATTAAAGAAATAAGCTTGGTTTCGTTTAATTTTAAATTTACAATTTCGGCTTCGGTTTTTTGGGCGGTAGCTTTTGCTTTAGTAATAATAGCCACACCTATACATATAAATACAACCGCTAAAGCCAAGCCGATATATGTGATAATCGGGTTTATAAAATAACCCGCACCGCCTAATGCCGCTAAAATAATACCTAAAACAAGCATTAATGGGTTGGCTTTTTGGGCGGATTGTGATTCTAAAAGCAGTATTTTTTCGCCCAAAGCCTGTTTTTCGTTTTCTAAATCGCCTAATTTTTGGGTTAATTGATTAGCGGCTTCGGGCGTGGTGTTGCCGCCAACGTTTAAAGCAAGATTTAGGTTATTTTGCAAAAGGGTGTTTTCCTTTTGTAAAGTGGTGATTTTGCCTTCTATTTGTGAAATTTTTGAAAGACAAAATCCAACCTTTCGTACAAACATTTCGTCGGCTAATTTGCCATCAGTTAATGTGAGAGTTTTATTAAGGTTGTCAAGCTCTTCTTTAAGGGTTAATAGTTCTTTTAATTTTTCACTGTTGCGAAAATCGTTTTCTAAATCAATTTTACCTTTAAGTTTTATTGCCTTTTCTTCGTGTGATTTGATTTCAAGGTCGATTTCGCGAATTTTGGCATTTGCCTTTTCTATGATATTTTGTGTTTCATAGGCCTCTTTTAATTCTTTTTCAAGACTGTCGCAAAGCTTTAGGTTTTTGTCATAAAGTCCTTTTTTACCGCTTTTGGATATAAGGTCATATTTAGCGGTTTCAAGTCTTTTGTTTACCGCTTCAAAGGAAATAGCCTCGTCCCCGGTAAGTGTAATATTAGAAAGCTTGCTATTAAGCTCGCCCGAAGCTAAATCGTTTGTATCGGGAAAGCCGAATTGACCAATAAATATGCTGCGTTCAAATGCCCCAACCGAAAGACCGAAAAGCTTAGTGCCGATATCGGCCGCAACAGTTTGGGTGGTGCCAAGTGCCAAATCAATAAGAGTTACCTTATCGGTCGAGTTAGAACTTCCGAAAATGCGTTCCAACCTGTAAAGGCGACCGTTGTTTTCAAAAACAATACTTCCCGCCATCGTGCTTTGGTCCCACGGGGTATATTTTTTTCGCAAATTTTTGCTTAATTGTGCAGAAGAACGCTCGGTACCGTAGAACATCATTTTAATAAAACTCATAATAGTGGTTTTACCGTTTTCATTATCGCCGTAAATTATATTAAATGAATCTTCTAAATTTATTTCACGGTTTTTAATACCGCCGAATGCGGCAATGTGAAGAGATTTAATTTTCATTGTATTTCACCTCACTGCCGAATGCCCGAAGTCCGATTCTTAAAGCGTTTTGAAGGACTTGATTTTCGGGTTCTTGCGCGATTTTTTCGAGCATATTTTTAACAAACACGCCTTTAAGGGTGGGCTCCTTTGCTAAGGCTTCAAAATCAATTTTATATTCGGTGCAATCTTTAAGCTTTACAAAATAAAGATGATTTGAAAGGCGGGCGCAAAGCTCGTCCAAATTAATCGTAAAATCTTCGGGAATTAAGCCCGTAAGCTCGATTTTATAAAGATTTTCTTCATAATTTGGGTGATTATCTGGCAAAATCTTTAAAATATGTGGCGCAATATCCGAAACGTCGGTTATATCGATTTTTTCGTGAATATGCTTGCGTCTTGAAACGGTGACAAACTGTAAATCGCATTTACCTTTGCTAATTTCGCCTAAGTAAATTCCTTTTTCATCTAGTTCGTCAAAGCCTTGCCCTTCGGGACAGCCACAATATGCAAAAAAGGTATTATCCATTTTACCTATGGGGGTAGCCTTGTGTACGTGACCTAAGGCGATATAATCCATACCGCAATGTTTGATAAATTTTGGGGTAATGGCGTTGTAATCGGAATTAAGGTCGCCCTTCAATTCGCCGTGTTGTACCATTAGGTTTATAAAATCGTCCTGCGGCACGGTTAAAGAAAACACTTCTTCGCCCGAAAGGTGCGCCGTTTCAAAAGAACGGCCGTAAACACGGGTTTTAATATCATCAAATGTGAAACAGGTGTCTTTGCCGCCTAAAACGTAAAGATTTTGGGGCAATTCGCGATTTAAAAAGGGCGAAGATGAATTTAATGGGTCGTGATTGCCTGCACAGTAAACCACCTTTATTTGCGGCACAGAGGCGATTTTTGCAAAAACCGAGTCAAAAAAGGTGTTTTCAATATCGTTAGAATCAAAAAGGTCGCCCGCAATGGCAATAATATCCACATTGTTTGTGGCGGCTAAATCAATTATATTTTCAAAAGTGACCAGAGTTTCAAAACGGCGCTTATCGGCGGCTGTGCCTAAATATGAGCAAGACATACCGATGTGCATATCCGCTAAATGCAGGATTTTAACACTGTTCACGTTAACACTTCCTTTATTTTTACTATACAATATATAATATCATAAAAAGGTTATTTTTTCAATTAAAAATAAATGCTTTTCAAATTGACTTTAACGCTTTTATGTGTTAAAATGTTTTTATAGCAAAAGAGAGGTGCAATTATGGATAAAAATTTTAATGATTTATTTTTTGATGCGATACTAACCCTTGAAACAAGGGAAGAGTTATATAAATTCTTTAGCGATGCTTGTACCCCAAAGGAAATTGCTTCAATAGCACAACGCTTTGCAGTGGCTAAAATGCTTAATGAAAAGCAAATTTATAACGATATTGTAAAGGCTACAGGCGCCAGCACGGCCACAATCAGTCGTGTGAACCGTTCGATTAACGAAGGCTTTGAATTGGCATTTGAAAGGTTAAAATAATGTATAGTATATTTGCCGATTTTTATGATGAACTGACTTATGACGTTGATTATAAAAAGCGTACGGCTTATTTGATGAAACTTTTTAAAAAGTATGGCAAAACACCAAAATTGTTGCTTGACCTAGCTTGTGGTACCGGTGGTTTTTCTAACGAATTCGCAAAGCTTGGTGTTGAGGTTATCGGTACTGACATCAGCGAAGAAATGCTTAATATTGCGCGTGAAAACTCATTGGATTCGGGTCTTGACGTGCTGTATCTTTGCCAAGCTGCCGAAGAACTTGATTTGTACGGTACTGTTGACGGCGCGGTGTGTTGCTTAGATAGTTTAAATCACATAACAGATTATAAAAAGCTTTGCCAAGCAATAAAAAAGGTTTCATTGTTTTTAGAGCCTGATTGTCTTTTTATTTTCGACGTTAATACCGAATATAAGCATAGAGAAATACTTGGTGACAACGTTTTTGTGATGGATAGAGAACAGGTTTATTGTGTTTGGGCAAACGCTTATAACCCCAAAAATAACACGGTGGATATTATGCTTGATTTTTTTGTAAAAGATGGCGAAGCATATTATCGATACAGCGAAGAATTTACTGAAAGAGCCTATACGGGCGACGAACTTAACGTCGCTTTGAAAGAAGCAGGTCTTGAAATAGTGGGGATTTTTGACGATATGACCGAAAAACCCTTGAATGATAAAAGCCAAAGGGCAATTTTTGTTACTAAAAAGGTGAAATAATGGGAAAACTTATTAGATGTATAACAAGTGAAGGCGCTGTTATGGTGTCGGCTGTGGATAGCACCGATATCGTGGCAAAGGCTGAACAAATTCACGAAAGTTCGGCGGTTGTTACTGCGGCGCTCGGCAGAATGCTTACGGCTGCTTCTATGATGGGTAACATGCTTAAGGGTAAGGAAAGTAGCATTTCTTTAAAAATTGACGGTGGCGGACCTGCGGGCGCTATTACTGTTTCGAGTGATTCTGACGGTAACGTGCGCGGTTACGCCCAAAATAATATTGTAGAAATTCCGCTAAAACCCAACGGCAAGTTGGACGTTTCGGGCGCTGTCGGTAGGGATGGTAATTTATTTGTTACCAAAAACCTTGGTATGAAGGAACCATATAACGGTTTTGTGCCCATAACATCGGGCGAAATCGCTGAAGATATTACCTACTACTACGCCACAAGTGAACAAATTCCGACTGTTTGCGCTTTGGGTGTGCTTGTTGATACCGATTTAAGCGTTAAAAAAGCGGGTGGCTATATTTTACAGCTTTTACCATTTACTGAAAATGAGATTATTGAAAAGATTGAAAAGAACCTTGCCCGTGTAAAGCCTGTAACACAACTTTTGGAAGAAGGCATGGATATTGAAGATATTGTTCGTGATGTACTTGACGGTTTTGACGTAGAAGTAATATATACGCAGGACGTTGCATATAAATGTAAATGTTCAAGGGAAAAAATCGAAACAACACTTGCGGGACTAGGCGAGAAAGAACTGAAGTCGATGTATGAAGATTTGCCCAAAGTGGACGTAAAATGCCACTTTTGCAACACCGAATATAGCTTCTCTAAAACGGATATTGAAAATATTTTAAAAAAATTATAAAAAATTTAAAAATTTTGCTTGACAAATGCAATCTATTGTGCTAATATATTGCTTGTCGCCGGTGAGTTGCCATTGGCAAGCCAGCGCGGTCATCGTGGGAGCATAGCTCAGCTGGGAGAGCATCTGCCTTACAAGCAGAGGGTCACAGGTTCGAGCCCTGTTGTTCCCACCATGTGGCCTGGTAGTTCAGTTGGTTAGAACGCTAGCCTGTCACGCTAGAGGTCGTGGGTTCGAGCCCCATCCAGGTCGCCACACTTGCCTCTGTAGCTCAGTCGGTAGAGCAGGGGACTGAAAATCCCCGTGTCGTTGGTTCGATTCCGACCGGAGGCACCATTTATATGCGGATTTAGCTCATCTGGTAGAGCGCCACCTTGCCAAGGTGGAGGTAGCGAGTTCGAGCCTCGTAATCCGCTCCAAGGGTGCTTGAAAAAGCACCCTTTTTTAAACTCAATAAGGCACCATAGCCAAGCGGTAAGGCAGAGGTCTGCAAAACCTTTACGCCCCGGTTCAAATCCGGGTGGTGCCTCCAAAAAATCCTGCACGCAAGTGCGGGATTTTTACTTTTTACCTCTTGCCTCTTCACTCTTACCTCAAATGGCAGGATTTTTTGGGAAGTAATAGGTAAAAGGGAAGAGGTAAGAAGTGGAAAGTTGTACAATAAAAATGGACAAAACGAAGAGTTAATGATATAATTAACTTAAAGAGGTGAGTCTATGAAAAGAACGTACAGCAAGGAATTCAAGATCAAGGCGTGTGAGCTCGTAATCAAGGACAATATAGCGGTAGCGGTAGTAGCCGAAAAATTCGGCATACACCACGTGATGTTACACCGGTGGGTAAGCGAATACCGTGATCTTGGGGAAGATGCATTTGTAGGAAAGGGACATCAAAATCCGGCAGATGCAGAGCTTCGCAGATTGCGAAAAGATAACGAACGCCTAAAGATGGAGAATGAGATCTTAAAAAAAGCAGCGGCATACTTTGCAAAAGACCCGGAGAACGGATAAGGTTTGCCCAAAAAGAGCTGACCGAATGTGATATCGGCATAGTATGCGAGGTTTTAAAGGTGTCACGAAGCACGTTTTACCGTGTTTCCAAAACCAAGGAAAGTGAAGAAATTGAGCTTGAAAAAGCTGTAATTAACTGTTTTGAAAAGCACAATGGAAATTACGGTAGGATACGTATAAAAAAAGATTTATCAAGAAACGGTATCACCATAAGCGAAAACAAGATTTCTCGCATTTTAAAGGAACACGGATTAGTAGCAAAAAGTGGCAGAACCGGTCGAAGGAAAGCTCCAAAGCCGACAGAAGAACAGTATATTGAGGCAAATTTGATAAAAGACAAGTTTGAAATAGATATTCCAAACTACCTTTGGTGCTCGGATATAACAGAACTTGCTTGCAAAGGCAATAAAGTCTATGCATGCGGCGTTATTGATGTTGCGACAAGACGACTGGTTGGTTGGTCAATCAAGCGTCACCAACGACAAGATATTGTACAAGAGGCTTTTGAAATGGCGGTAGGCAGAAATCCCGAGCGTCCTGCGGACGCTGTGTACCACAGTGATAGAGGATGTCAATATACTGCCAAAAAGACTAAAGAATTAGTCGAAAGATACGGGTTTAGAAAAAGCATGTCTCGCCCCGGCACACCAAGTGACAATCAGCCGATCGAGAGCTTTTGGCGGACTCTCGAATGTGAGATGCCTGATATCAGGCATCTCACATTCGAGGAAGCAAGTAGAGTTTTGGTTAAATATTTTGAATTATACTACAACTCTGATCGAATTCATTCGGGTATTGGCTATCTTACACCGAATGAATATTTTGAAAAATTAACTCTTTAATTTGTCTACTTATCTTGACAAGTTTCATTTGACTTCGTCAAACGTTATGATATGAGTGCCGACCGCTCTTTCCTATCAACTATCAAGCTGTAAACTTGTGCGTCAGCACGATCATAACTGTAAACGTGCCGCAGGCACTCATAACTGAGAGCCGCAGGCTCTCTTGGGGAAGGCAACGCTACGCTCATGCTCGGGGGTTGGTGCGTATTTCTTCTTTTAAAAAACTATTGTCACCGAGGAAAATATATAGTATAATTGGAAGTGTAACTATTTTGTCCAACATACAATCGGATAAATGAATTGATGCTCGGCTCACTTTCTCGTATATCTCTCGCAGTAGAACATATACTGCTGAGCAACGCCCGCGTATGGG
>JAZRBQ010000158.1:0-8520 GCA_045635145.1 Acutalibacteraceae bacterium
TGATGCTTTGTGCCGTTTTCACCGCAATTTTCCGCTTTATCAACCACCCATTTATAGCTATGTGTAACCGCTCTCGTAGCGCCACAAACATTACAGTTTGTATCACACGCATTGTCATAAATATGGTCGGGTACGCCACGCTCTTCGCCACATTCGTTACAAGTACTATCACAAGCGTTTGAATAGGTGTGGTCACAGGGTAAAATCTCACGAACTGCGCCGCAAATATTACAATCAGTATCCTTGTTATTATCATAAATATGACTTGTACAAACGGTGATTGTAACCTTATGTTGACCTGCCGGAATTGTTAATTTATTTGCTACTGATGTTACAGTGTCGCCAAGTGATGATTCAGCAATCGCAACGAAATATTTAGGAATTTCGAACACACCTGCTTTTGAGGTTGATTTAAGTGTTTCGCTAGAGTCTATATTTAGAACCCAAGTTTTAGCCATAGCAGCATTACTAAGTCCGATTGAATTAATATCAATAATATTTCCGGAAGCGTTATTGATAATGTTCAAATAACCGCTTGTACCGATATCAACCCTATCTGCATTGCTAAAACTTAGCGTATTAGGAGTGCTATTAATAATATCGGCACCCGCATTATAAATAGTTTTACCATCATTAGACGCCATTACAAGAAGTGTGTTACCAATGGTTCCTGTCAAACCAGCCGATAAATTAAGGGTGAATTTTTGGTTATATGTAATAGTTTTATAGCTGTTACCAACAAAAATCTTAGGACGATAGTTATTTAACGTAAATGTAGTAGCCTTATCAACGGTATGAACCGTCCTTGTGCCGAGAACAAGGTCAAACATATCACTTGAGAAGGTGTTGTTAAAGGTGGTATTATTAGCAGCAAAAACAAGGCTCTTCCAATTATTGCCAGGGTTAATTTTAATATTGTTGAATTCAATTTCGCCGCCAAACATAATGTGCTTTGCGCCATCACCGAGTACAGCAGCACCATCCACAGAGTTTACAACAACCTTAAAGTCGTGAGAAGTCAAAACTTCCCAATTTGTGCTAATACCATTAGAATTAATATTTCCGCCCCAATTAACATTACCCTTGATATTAAGGGTAACGGTGTTATCGCTATTAGCGCCCGCATTTTTAGCTAGCTTAATAGCCTTATCAAAAGTAGCAACAGGAGAATTAGGAGAATTACCGTTATTGCTATCATTACCACCATTGGAGGCATCGTAAACATAGTAGGTAAATCCTTCAGTTTTAAACCCGCACGTCTTGCAAACACCGTTGATATCGTAATTGTGGTCAACAACACCAACATAATTATCCCTATATGTATAACCACAGTCATTACAGGTGTAGGTTGTGTATCCTTGCCGAAGACAAGTGGGGTCGGTAACAGTAGCATTAGGCTTACCGATTACCGACTGGGCAACAACGTAGTTACTAGTAAAACCGCTGATATATGAATTCGCATTAAGCATTGTATTCTTATCATCAACAGTATAAACTTCAACAGGGAAACCATTAGATTTAGCTCTCTGAATTCCCGAATCGGTCAAGGTTTCATATTTAACATCAAGAAATACTTCATTCGTAGATGTTTTAATACTTGCCGCCTTGTTGATAATACTTGAATTTATATCATAAGGCCAAAGCAAACCAACACGAGCTTGAGGGTCAAACTCATTTATATAAAAGAAATAATCGTGAATAAAGGTTATCCAGGTGCATTGGCGTAGCATACCATATTTTTCAACAATATCCACCAATTCGCCTAGACTTTCACGTGTGTGATTTCCGTGGTCCTTAAGTTCAATATAAGGATGTAGCCCCAACTGTGCGCAAAGCGCAATAAATTCTTCAAAGGTTGGGATTTTTGTACCAGCATACTTACTATTTTTCCAGCTACCAAAGTCATACTTCAACAACTGATTATAGGTCATTTGAGTAACCTTACCGGTACCATTGCTGGTGCTATCAATAGTTTCAAGATGGTGTAAAACAGGCACACCATCACTAGTATAGGTAACGTCGCATTCAACATAGAAAAATCCTTTTTCCTTTGCTAAGCGATATGACGGAAGTGTATTTTCAGGTGCCTCATAGCTGTAACCCATGTGTGCAACCGAATTTACAATTCTTCCGTAGTTGTGTCCATCAGAGCAAGTGTCAGCAGCACCAGCCGAAAAAGCTGCCATTGGTACTGTGCTTAATAATAGTATGAGCACAAGTAGTAAACTGATAACATGCTTGTTAAATAATTTCATAATATAGCCTCCCTATATTTATAACTATGTATATTTTAACATACTTCGACGTCATTATCAAGAATTTTTAAAACCGCGAAGCTATAAAGCCCCGCGGTTTTTCTCAATTTTCTTTTATATTGCCTTTTTCAAGGTTTTTTTGAATGATTTTTTTTGTTTCTTCCCAAATTGCAGTCGAACCCAAAGCACTACGTTCTTGACGTTTCACAATTTGTTCTAATGTGACACCGTGGTTTTTCCAATCCACACCGTCATTTACGTCATTAAGCAATAGCGGTTGAAAATTATCCATTGCGCGAACAAATTTAGCTTCAGCCGTTTGGCAAGCTTCAAACTCATAAAAAAGCGCCTTTAATTCGTCACGTTGGTCGCAAGGTAAAAGTGAAAAAATACGCTGTGCCGCTTTGTCTTCACGCTCTTTTTGGTCTAGCTTTGCTTTAGGGTCATAAGCATAGGTGTCCCCTGCGTCAATTTCAACCACATCGTGAATCAGCGCCATCATCATTGCTTTTGCAACATCAAAATCCTTATTGGCATACTCTTTTAACAAATATACCATAAGTGCCATATGCCACGCATGTTCAGCATCATTTTCACGCCTTACATATCCGCTTAAATGATTTTGACGTAAAATATTCTTTTCTTTATCAACTTCTAAAATAAAATCAACCTGTTTTTTAAAACGATTATTATCCATATGTTTCACACTTTGTTTTTAATGAATTTAAATAATTCGCTTATCGGCAATATCATACCGGCTAAAAGGAATGCCGCAATAAACTGCGGGAATGAAAGAATTGTAAAACCAAAGGCAAATCCAATCGGGGTGGATGCCAAGAAGGTCACAATAAACATAACCGCAAATACCGACTTATTCATAAACGAATTTGAGAAAATTTTCTTAGTGAAAATCGTGCCTTCAAACTTATTGTTAAAGCAATGAATACTTTGTGCTATTCCAAGTGTTACAAATGCCATCGTAACGGCTGTTTCATACGAAACATTGTTACCAATACCAAATGAAATAATAGTGCAAATAGCCATAACAAAACTTTGAAGAATAAGAGCAGTCAATGATTTTACATCGAAAATTCGTCTTAACTTATTAAATGATTTGCTTTTCATAACCAAATCTTCAGCTTTTTCAAGGCTGAAAGAAATGGCAGGTGCGCTATCGGTCAAAAGATTAATAAGCAACAGCGGTACCGCAGCTAAAACAGGCATTTTAAAAATGCAAAGCCCTAAGAAAATCAAAATAAGCTCTGCCAAATTACAGCTACACAAATAGTAAACCGCTTTTTTAATATTGCTGAAAAATCCGCGGCTTTCCTTAATAGTAGATACAAGGGCGCTATAACTATTCTTGAGTATAATAATATCGGCATTACCCTTGGCAACGTCGGTGCCATACTGTCCAATAGCACAGCCAACGTCGGCTATTGCCAAAGCTTCGGCATCTGCCAAAGCGTTACCTGTTATCGTGACAATTGCTTTTTTGCTTTTCCAAGCCCTTACTATACGAAGCTTGTCTTCGGGTGAAACACGGGCAAAAACACAATAATTTTGGATATTGTCCGCCAATTCTTCATCAGTCATAGCAGCAAGCTCAGCACCTGAAATTGCCTGTGAATCATCGGTCAAAATGCCCACTTCACGTGCTAAAGCCTTAGCGGTATAGATATTATCGCCAGTAAGCATAACCGTTTTAATATTCGCATTTTTACATAAAGCAACGTCCCTGGCAGTAGTTGAACGCAAAGACTCTTTCAACGACAAAAGACCCACAAAGGTGAGATTATTTTCAATATTTTCGGGGTTAGGATTAGCGGGAATTTCATCCAACGGTCGCATTGCAATACAAACGTTACGATATGACAACTTCGCCAATTCTTCGTTAACCGCCAAAATTTGCTTTGTGTTGCAGCCAACACATTTTGGCACTACCACTTCGGGTGCGCCCTTAACAATAGCAAAGGGGCGTTCATTTATCATTGTGATAACCGTCATAGACTTTCGGGTTGAATCAAACGGTATCTCATTTATCTTAGGCATAACGCCCAAAAGGTCGGTTTCGGTAATGCGGTTGTGTTCAAAGCATGCTTGCTTTATTGCTTTTTCGGTAGCATCATTATCAAGTGTTGAGCAAACAGCCCCTAATTTCAAAAGGATGTAAGCACTTTCACTTAAATTACTGCTTGCTAAATCGACAATCTCTTTACCGTCGAAAATCTTTTCAAGCGTCATATTATAATGGGTAAAAATACCGGTTTTATCGGCTAAAATAACGTTGGTTTTACCGATTGTTTCAAATGCATTGGTATCTTTAACGATTATTTTTTCCTGTAAAAAACGACCTAAGCCCGTAGCAATAACAATGGTAGCAATTGCAGGCAAACCTTCGGGTATAGCGGCAACCGCCAAAGCAAAGGTGTTTAAAATTAGATTGAGTGATGTAATAGCAAACGGCTGTGCTGAAGAGAAATTTTGAATAAGGCTTATGATAAAAACCAAAGCACAAACAACAAAAACCGAAATATTAACAAATTTACCAATCAAATCAAGCTCGGCTTCAATCGGCAACTGCTTTTCGCCGATTTGCTCGCTCATAAGCAAGGTTTTACCGTTTTCGGTTTCGTAAGCGGTAGCAACAACCACAGCTTTAGCTGTGCCATGAACAACAGTAGTTCCCGCAAAAACCATATTAATACGGTTTTCAAAGGAAATAATATCTTCAAGTATAGCGTTAGCTTCCTTTTCAACAGGAACCTCTTCCCCTGTTAAAACCGATTCGTTACAGCGAAGCTCATTTGACTCAATAAGCCTTGCATCAACCGAAATATAATCCCCTTCAGATAAAAGGATAATATCCCCACGAACCAAGCTGTCGGCAGTCATGGTTTTCACAATACCGTCACGCAAAACCCGAACCTTAGGGTGTGCCACACTTTTTATGCTGTCAAGTGTGTTATCACAGCTATATAAATAAAAAGCGCTTATAAGTGCATTAAGAAGCAAAATACCGATAAGAAGCAATCCCAAATAAGCGTTAGGCTGATTATAAACCAAACCCACAACAAAAGAAACCAAACAAACCACAATAAGAGCTATTAAGGTTTTACTTTTAAACTGTGCCAAAAACCGCTGAATTAGAGAAAGCTTTTCAGAAATTTTAATTTCGTTCTTGCCGTAAATTTCAAGTCTTTCTTCAGCGATTGAATTTGCAAGACCGGTTTCAGCCTTAACATCGAGCTGCTCTAAAACCTCGTGCAACCCCGCGCTGTGCCAAATCATAGTGACACCCTTTCGTAATAATTTTTCATTTGTTTAGCGTCTTCAGCCTGTGTGCCCGCCGATTCACAAATAAATATAGGCGAACAACCGTATTTTACCGTAAGGTCCATTACTGGCTCGAAATCGGGACCGAAAACTGTATCTTCAAAGGTTAGGTGACGCTTTTCGCCGCCTGCCGAATATTCGATTTTTGAAAAATGAGAATGGAAATTTTTTAAGCGGTCAGTTCCCAAATTGTCACGTATTTTAATGAAGATTTGTTCAAAATCCTCTTTAGTTTTTAAAATACCTAAATCGCGGGCGTTTAGATGACCAAAATCAATACAAGGAATCAGTCTTTCATCAATTTTGCAAAGCTCTATAACCTCTTCTAAAGTGCCTAACTGATTAACCTTTCCCATAGTTTCGGGACAAATATGAATATGTGAAAGACCTTCATCATCCAAAGCTTTTAGTGAAAGCTTCATGGTATCAATCGCAAGTTCAAGTGCCCTTTCGCGTGTAATTTTACCGCAAGAGCCGGTGTGAACTACAATTCTATTACCGCCCATAGCATTAACCGCACGGGCAGACGCCAAAATATAATTAATAGAATTAAGCCTTTTTTCTTCTTCAACCGACGACATAGAAATATAATATGGCGCGTGCAAAGATAAGCTTATTCCCTTTTCTTTGGCAACATCACCCAATTGCTTAGCTTTATCAAGGCCAATATTTACGCCTCTGCCACATTGATATTCAAAGCAGTCAAGACCCATTTTAACAATGTATTCAGGCACCTGTAAGCTATGCTTATAGCCCATTGCCTTAAAGCTTTCGCTATTTCCCGCAGGACCAAATTTTGCAGCCATACTACACCTCCGTATCAGTTATTTTGAGTAATTTGATTAAAATTGCTTCCATCTTTCTTTTTGAACGGAAGCGCAAAGACGTTTCGGGTTTAATAGGTGTTAATAAAATGGTTTTAAGACCCACGAGGTTACCGCCAACAATATCGGTAAAAATTTGGTCGCCGACAATAGCGGTATTCTTTCGTTTAGAGCCCAAGCGTTTTAATGCACGCCAAAAGCCAAAGGGTAACGGCTTTAAACCCAAACTGATATAATCTAAACCGATTTTTTTAGCAAACGGTTCTAATCTTTTGGATTTAGAATTAGATAAAACAGTCATTTTAATACCGTTTTGGCGCATTAATCGAAGCCATTCTTCCAATCCGTCTGTAAGAACTTGTCCGTGATGGGTTGAAAGTGTGTTATCAACATCTAAAATAAGTGAATCGATATTATATTTATTTAAAACTGAAAGTGAAACATCAGTAATTCTTTTTAATTTAATATTGGGTTTGAACATAAATAATCCTCAAATAAAAAAGCGGTTGAAAAACAACCGCTTTTAATACCATAAATATTAGCGGAACTTTCTTTTACGAGCAGCTTCCGACTTCTTTTTACGTTTTACAGAGGGCTTTTCATAGTGCTCTCTCTTACGAACTTCTTGAATAACACCGTCTTTAGCAGTTTGTCTTTTAAAGCGGCGTAATGCGTTATCAAGAGATTCATTTTCTTTAATTCTAACTTGACTCATTGTATTCCCTCCCTCCGCAAAAATGCAGGGGTTTTATTAAGTATTTTTTGGGGTTGCCCCCATTTAAGCGAAATTAACCCTTTAAAGAGATAATGTTCGCAACAATTGCAAGTACAAAGAAAAGTACTGCAATATACTTTGTCCAACGCGCTAAAATAGCATCTACTGTTCTTGCCTTGTTCTTAGAAAGAAAAGTATCCGCAGCACCGGAAATCGCGCCGTTAATACCTGCACGACGGCCTTGCTGGAAAAGAACAGCTATAATTATAGCAAGCGAAACGAGTATTACTAAAATTCCTAAAATAATCATACCTGCGCCCACCTGTTTCACCTCCGACTAAAAATAACCATAGTATATATTAACATACAACTCGTACTTTTGCAACAAAAATTTTATCAATTTTCATTAATTTTTTTATTTTACTACGATATTTACTAATTTTTTAGGTACATAAAGCTCTTTAATAACCGTTTTAGCGGAAATTTCTGCCTTAACAGCATCCTGTTCCTTAGCAAGTGCGATTGCATCGGCAGCAGAAATGTCAGCAGCAACATTCAGTCTTGCTCTGATTTTACCGTTAATCTGTACAACGATTTCAACAGTTGCATCTACGCACTTTGCTTCGTCATACTCGGGCCACTTAGTTTGGTTGAGCATACCATCAAAGCCGCACATTTCCCAAATTTCTTCGGTAATATGGGGTGCGAAAGGATTAAGCAAGGTGATGAAGGTTTTATATTCATCCTTTGTAATTTTGCCTGTTGCGGTAATTGAATTCATAAGTGACATAAGCGCTGCAATAGCAGTATTCATCTTTAAGGATTCAATATCATCGGTAACCTTTTTGATTGTACGGTGGAATTCGGCTTCTAGTGCAAGGCGATAGCCTTCTTCATCGCAAAGGATGTCATAAAGTGCCCAAACCTTATCCAAGAAACGCTTACTACCCTTGATTGAAGACTGACTCCAAGGAGCTGCCTTTTCAAAGTCGCCGATAAACATTTCGTAAACACGCATTGTATCTGCGCCGTAATCGTTAATAATTTCATCGGGATTTACTACGTTACCGCGTGACTTAGACATCTTTTCGCCGTTTTCACCCAAAATCATACCGTGGCTTGTACGCTTAGCGTAAGGCTCAGCATTGGGTACTGCTTCAATGTCATAAAGGAATTTATGCCAAAAACGGCTATACAAAAGGTGAAGTGTGGTATGTTCCATACCGCCGTTGTACCAATCAACAGGACACCAGTATTCAAGCGCTTCTTTAGATGCAAATTCTTTATCATTGTGTGGATCGCAATAGCGCAAGAAATACCAAGAAGAACCTGCCCATTGTGGCATAGTATCGGTTTCGCGCTTAGCGGGTGCGCCGCAATGCGGACAAGT
>JAZRBQ010000159.1:0-3342 GCA_045635145.1 Acutalibacteraceae bacterium
TTAAATAGTTCTATTTTGTAAGCAAATCTATAAGTGAAGAATAGATTTTTGTAGGGTCGCTCAAAAACTTTTCTTTAATATGAATTGCCTGTTCTTCGTCGGATACCAACAATTTAACGCTCATAAATGGGGTGTCATTATCAATTGCAGAGCAGGTGATAAAAACCTTATTATCATCGCGAGAGATTTTAATATCGGTTTCTTTGGTGTTTCTAAAACGGGACACCATTTTTATTGCGGCGTTGTAAGCGCGTTCCTTAACAACAACCGAGAGTGTGGTTTGAAGTGTTGTGGCAACGTCTTTTCCGCTTTCGGTAATGCGGTAGGTATCGTCATCTTGGCTTACAAGCGCTAAATGGCCGTTTTTGCAAAGATAGTCAATAGAATCGTTAACCTCAAAGCAGTTGGCAATGCCTTCGTAATGTAAGGTGTTTGCAAGCAAATTGCCGGGCACGGCATCATCAATTTTAGAAAAGATATAGCAAATTAAAACCCTGATTTCAGCCGTTGTAAAAAGACCGCCAATTTCGGAAACGCCGGCTGTTAAAGCATCTTTTTCCAAGGAAATATTCTCCTTCAAAATTAAATTACAAATTTGTCGTGAACGGCGATAACTGCAGCATCTGCATATTTTTCGTCAATAAGAACAGATACCTTAATTTCGCTTGTGGAAATCATACGGATATTGATGCCTGCATCATATAAAGCTTCGAACATTTTAGCAGCAACACCGGGGTTACTTTCCATACCTGCGCCTACGATAGATACTTTAGAAACGTTTTCGTCAAAGGTAACTTCGTTAAAGCAAAGGCTTTCCTTCATATTTTCAATAACTTCAACTGCAGCAGCGCGGTTGTCCTGTGAAACGGTAAAGGTAATATCCTTTGTGTTGTGACGACCAATAGACTGTAAAATAATATCAACGTTGATTTTAGCCTGTGCTAATTTGTTGAATACCTTAAATGCGATACCGGGCTTATCTGCTAAGCCTACTACCGAAATACTTGCTACGTTATTATCTTTAGCTACGCCTTTGATTAAAGTTTTTTCCATTTTAACTATCTCCTTAACAATTGTACCAGATTTTTGGGGTTCAAGACTTGAACGAACTTCAAGCTCAACATTATACTTTTTAGCCATTTCAACCGAGCGGTTGTTAAGAACCTGTGCGCCGAGTGTTGCAAGTTCTAACATTTCGTCATAACAAATTGCATCCATCTTTTTGGCATTTGGAACTTTGCGTGGGTCAGCGGTGTAAACACCGTCAACGTCGGTATAAATTTGGCACAAATCAGCCTTTAAAGCAGCGGCAATAGCAACAGCGCTTGTGTCAGAACCGCCACGGCCGAGAGTTGTAATATCGTCATACTTATTAAGGCCTTGGAAGCCTGCAACGATAACAATTTTCTTTTTACCTACTTCGGTCTTTAAACGTTCGCCGTTGATGTTTTTAATGCGGGCGATGGTGTGGTGAGAGTCGGTATTAAAGCCTGCTTGCCAGCCGAGAAGTGAAACTACGGGACAACCCAAAGTTTCAATAGCCATTGCAAGAAGTGAAATAGAGATTTGTTCGCCAGCGGATAAAAGCATATCCATTTCACGCTTAGAGGGGTTAGTAGGGTTGATTTCTTTTGCTTTTGCAATGAGGTCGTCGGTAGTGTCGCCTTGAGCGGATACTACAACAATAACGTCGTTGCCTTTTTTATAGTCCTCAACAATAAGGTTAGCAACATTCATAACCTTTTTTGCATCGGCAACTGAGGAACCGCCGAATTTTTTAACTATTAATGCCATTATGTTACCTCCGATTAGAGCATAGTTTTAAGTGTTTTAACAGCAATGCCGTTTTTAAAGAGTGAAAGCTTTTCTTGAAGACGGCTCAACTTGTCTTTTGCAGTTACAAAAGCGATTTCGCCTTTTTCTTCACATTTAACAGATTTGATTTCGTTCCCAAAAATTTCAGAAACCTGAGAAGTAAGGTTTGCAAAATCTTCAGATTTAATTACAACAAAAAGGCGGGTTTCGGGGTCGTAAGACATATCAACGTAGTTGTTATCGCTATCTTCCCAGTAAAGTAACTTGCGGTTATCCAAGTGCTTGATGCAGTCCATCATATCAGCTACAACAGCACTGGCTGTGGCTTCCTTGCCTGCGCCCTTGCCGTAGAAAACAACTTCGCCTGTTTGGTCGCCGTTAAGCATTACTGCGTTGAATACGCCGTTAACACCCGATAATAAACAGTCGCGGGGAACAAGGGTGGGGGAAACTGATGCGGTGATTTTGCCGCTTTCTAATTTCTTAGCGTGGCCGATAAGCTTAATAACACAACCGAATTCGTTAGCATAAGCCACGTCATCGAGTGTGATTTTGGTAATGCCTTCGGTTTTAACCTGGTCAGGATAAACGTGCTTACCGAATGCTAAAGCTGCCAAAATACAAACCTTGCGGCAAGCATCGTGACCTTCAATATCGGCTGTGGGGTCTTTTTCGGCAAAGCCTAAATCTTGTGCTAATTTAAGGGCAGTATCAAAATCCATATTATCCACTATCATTTTATTTAAAATGTAGTTGGTGGTTCCGTTAAGGATGCCCCAAATTTCGTCAATTTCGTTAGCACACAAACAATCGGTAATGGGGTGAAGTACGGGAATACCGCCGCCAACGCTTGCTTCAAAAAGGAAGTTTACGTTATTGTCGGTTGCAATTTTGATAAGTTCAGCACCCTTCGCAGCGACCAATTCTTTATTAGAGGTTACAACGCTTTTGCCAGAAAGTAAGCACTTTTTAACAAAATCATAAGCAGGGTTAACACCGCCCATAACTTCGGCAACAACCTTAACGTCGGGGTCTGAAAGAATAACATTAAAGTCTTTTATGAACTTTTCGCTGTAGGGAAGAGAATCAAAATCCCTTAAATCAAGTATATATTTAACGTTAACTTGATTCGCAACTCTACTTGAAATGCGTTCATTGTGGTTGATTAAAATTTCAGCAACGCCGGAGCCTACGACACCGTGTCCCATAATAGCAACATCAATCATTTTAACACCTACAATATTTTTTTAACTTTTGAAAATAATATATAATAAGTTATTATATTATATATTTAGTAAAAAATCAAGTATATTTTACTTTATTCCATTAAATTGTTAAAGAGGTTTTGCCGTGGACAGAGCGAAGAAGAAAAATTTTATAATTGATACTTTGTATTTGGGGTTGGTTTTAACTCTTAGCTTTAGCGCTTTTTATGCTGTTTTTAAATTTTTGCTACCCTTTGTAATAGGCGCTGTTATCGGCTTTTTGGTGCAAAAACCGTCGAGATTTTTAAGTGAAAAAATTAAG
>JAZRBQ010000160.1:0-7075 GCA_045635145.1 Acutalibacteraceae bacterium
ACCGTAAGCAATATTTTCATACACCGTACCCGAGAACAAGTAAACATCCTGTTGCGCCATACCGATGCTTTTGCGAAGACTTTTTAAGGTATATTGCTTTATGTTTTGACCGTCTAAATAAATATCGCCGTCGGTTACATCGTAAAAACGGGGAATCAAATTACAAAGTGTGGTTTTACCACCGCCTGAAGGACCGACGAAAGCTATTTTTTCACCCTGTTTTATTGTAAAAGTAAGATTTTTGAAAACTCCGTTATGGTCGTCGGGATATTCGAAAGAAACGTTCTTAAATTCAATATTTCCCTTTGCATTTTCAATGTCGCGAGCATCGGGCTCGTCAAAAATTTCAATATCGGCATCAATAATTTCAACAAAGCGCTCGATACCTGTCATACCGCGTTGGAATTGCTCAGAAAATTCGATAATACGGCGCACAGTTGCAATAAAGGTTGTTACATATAAAAGATATGCCACAAGGTCGCCTGCGTTTATGAAGCCTTTAAGCATAAAAATACTGCCAATAACCACAACCGACGAATACATTATACCATCAAAAAATCGGGTTGTAGTAGCAAACGCGCCCATAAATTTATAAGATAATTTTTTAATGCCATAGTAATTTTGGTTGTCTTTTTCAAACTTTTCGCGTTCAACGTCTTCATTAGCAAAAGCCTTTACAACCTTTTGACCTAAAAGAGAATCTTCAATTCTGGCGTTAAGTTCGCCAATAAGTTGCCTTTGTTTACGGAAGGTAGAACGCATTTTAGCATTAAGAGAGCGGCAAACAGCAAACATTATGGGGATTATCAAGAAAATAATAAGCGTAAGGGGTATGTTAATGCTCATTAAAATTATAAAAGAAACTATACCCTTAAGACCTGCTATTAAACATTCTTCGGGACAATGGTGGGAAAATGCGGTAACGTCAAAAAGGTCGTTAGTAATACGGCCCATAATTTGACCCACCTTAGTATTGTTAAAATAAGAATCCGACAAATTTTGCAAATGTGAATAAGCATCACGGCGCATATCGGTTTCCATCTTAGTACCCATTACGTGACCCGTATAAGCCATATAGTAATATGCCGCCGAATCAATAATACGAAGTACAAAATATAAAAGCCCTACACGCAAAACGTAACGTATTGTAAGGGTAGCCAAATCATTCATACCTGCATTTGTGATTTCGCGCATTATAAGCGGCAAAACAATTTCGCAAACGGTGGTAAGCGAGGCACAAAGCAAATCGAGCACTAAAGTGCCCCAATACTTTTTATAATAAGGTAGAAAGCGTTTTATAAGTACGCTTGATTTATACTTTCTCTTTTCTTCCATAATGCACCATCCTTATCTTAAATTATACACCCATAAAAAAGCAAAATCAAGACGGCATTACTTTATATTACAAAGAAAAACGGAGTGGTTCCCCACTCCGTTTAAATTATTGGCTATTATCAAAAATTTATCAGGTAACTGTTTCGCTATATGCAGTTTTTGATAATTTATTTACATTGATAGCAGAACCAATTCTGTTAAGAATGTTGTCATCACTATAGCTGCTGCTAAATGCATTATTAATAACGAACTTAGTCATACTGCTATCAACTGCTGTAGTTGCGGTGTAGGTAAGGATCTTTTGGTTACCATAGTATACGGTGAATTCCTTACCGCCTGAGCTTGTATAAGCATTAGATAACTTTGTACGAGCTGAATCAGTAAGTGTTAAGGTGAATGTTCTTGTGCTTGTATCGTATGAAGGTGTGCCTGAGCAATCCATTTCGCTCATTACGGTTTTGCCGTTAGCGTCTACTACTCTGATATAACCTTGAACGGTGTAATCTCTTGTTTGAACGCTGCCCTTCTTTTGTTGGAACATCCAGCTCCATAGACGGCGGTCTTTAGATGCGCTGTAAGGTGCGCCTCCGTGAACAGCGCCTTGAACGGTTGTGAAACGCATCAATGAAGAAGAACCGATTTTGTTATAAATAGCTTTTGTAGCGTATTTGTAAAGAATATTTGGATTTGCATCGTATTTAACTGTGGTGTCTTCAGAACCATGCCAAGCCCAGATAGGTGTGGTCTTGAGTGTTGAATCGTTTATTGTAGCATCCTTTGCAGAACCTGCGAAGGGAGCAGCTGCTGCAAAATAACCGTCGTTATTAGCTACTTCTCTGAAAGTACCCATACCGCCTGCAGAATAACCTGAGATATAGATACGGTTTTTATCAATCTTGCCGTAAGTTGAATTGTTTACAATGTTCTTAAGAAGTGTTACCGCAGTGCCACTTGTACCCCAGTACTTATCAATGCTGGTTTGATACATACCGCCGGTCCAGAGAGGAGCAATAATAACTGCATTTTTCAAAATGTCAGCATTGTGTGACCACCAGAAGTTAAGTGATTGGAAAGGATCGCCGCTTTGGTTAGTACCATGCAACCAAAGAAGAATCGGATAACCATCTGCAGGAGCTGCAGTAGAAGGCTTATAATAGTAATAGTCTATACCGCTACCTGATGTTTTGGTAAATGTGGGTTTTGTAAATTCGCTTGTGCTTATAGGAGATGTGCTTGTAACAGTTTCGGGACCCTTAGCGCCTGAAGCCGACAATGTCAAAGATGTGCGGTTGGGGTCAAGAGTTGTGCTTGAAGAACTAGAAGAACTGCTTGAGCTAGAGGAACTTGAGCTTGAAGAACTAGATGAGCTTGAGCTGGAAGAGCTAGATGAACTGCTTGAACTCGAAGAATCGCCCGAGCCTGCCGTATCTGAAACAATTAAAGATAATGCCGCTTTAGCAGCATCGGTAGTGATATCGCCGCTGCCTGTAGGAGCTACAACAATTTTAAACGAAACTGCTATACTTGAGGTTGTAAGCATTTGTGCTGTTGTGAAAATAGAAGTACCTGCGCCGTTTACCCAAGTACCGTTATTAGCAAGCCAAGTTCCGTTAGCATCATAAAGATGATACATTGCCTTATAGCCGGAATTAAGCTTTACTTCTGTATAATCAGCAATTGCAAGCAAATCTTTTGTATATGCTCGTGTAGTAACGTTAGAATGAACTGTGCCCTTATCAATAGTACCCTGTGCCATTTCTACTCTGACGGGTGCGCTTGGAGCAGTTAAGGTTAAAGCATTCTTTGCTGAATCAGGAGTAACATTACTGCTGTCTGTGGGAGCTACAACTATTCTGAAATAAACTGCCGAGCCTGATGTAGAAAGCATTTGTGCAGTTGTGAATATTTGAGCACCTGCGCCGTTTACCCAACCTGAATTAGCAGCAATCCAAGTTCCGTTCGCATTGTAAAGATGATACATTGCTTTATAGCCTGATGCAAGTTTTACACCTGTAAAATCGGAAATTGCGAGTAAATCTTCTGTGTAAACACGGGTTGTAACTGAAGAATGGATTGTACCCTTATCAATAGTACCCTGCGCAAGAGTGGGTGTTGTAGATGTAGCCCTTGCAGCCAAGGTGATAGAACTTGCAGCAGAAGAAGGTGTTACGTTACCGCTGCCTGTGGGGGCAATAACAATTCTGAAAGAAACAGCCGTGCTCGAAGTAGAGAGCATTTGTGCAGTTGTGAAAATGGCTGCACCTGTGCCATTTACCCAAGCGCTGTTATTAGCGAGCCATGTGCCGCTGGCGTCATAAAGATGATACATTGCCTTGTAACCCGAAGCAATTGTTACACTTGTATAATCTGCTATAGCAAGCATATCCTTTGTGTAAACACGGGTTGTAACCGAAGAATGAATAGTGCCTTTGTCAATTGTGCCTTGCGCCAAGGCGGGAGTTACTGTGGTATCAGCTGATACAGAACCGCTTGCGAAAACACATGTGGTAACAACAATAGCCAATGCCAAAACTACGCTAAGTAACTTATGAATTTTGCTGTGCATGAGAATCTCCCTTTCCAAAATAAAATCGGTAATGGTAAGTATATGAAAAAACACATACTTACCATTGACTCCTTCACTAGTATACGACAATAGATATGTTATTTTCAAGGTAAAGTTGATAACTTTTGTGTTTTTCGTCAAAATGCATACACTTTGTGGAAACGTTTTGTACAATTTGCCATATATTGTGTAGTAAAAATCGGAGCAGAAAACTGCTCCGATTAGAAAAAAACATACTTGCTTGTATATCTACCGCCGTAATAAACAGTGAGGGTCAATAGAAATACTTATAATAGGCGTTTTATATTTTGGATTTTTAATTTAAAACCTTTATAAACCCAAAAACTTAGTGTCATTACCTAACTTAATATTTTTATAGCGATGATAAATATTTACGTATTTAAGGGCATTAAAACGTTTGCCGCTTTTAATTTGGTAAATTTTACCGCCATGGTAAATGTTAAGCTTATTTCTGCCCAAAACGGTAACCACCGAAATTTCATCAAAAGCAAATACAATATTTTTTGCATCGGTTTGTATTTCAACACGGTCACCGTAAAGAGCCAGTTTAGCGCCCTTTAAAAGTAAAAGTTTTTTATTATAAGGTATAACTTCATAAAGCGAAACGGTATCGCAATACATCGCTTTATCGGTGTACTCAAATACATCAAGATTATTTATAAATTCTTCTTGGTAATGATACCAATCAGCAAAGAATTTAAAGGGCGAATCAAAGCCTACGCCTTTAAGCTCCTTATTAGGCAAATATTCAATCTTGCGGTGGCATTTTTTACACTCAATAATATTGCCGTGACTTTCAAATTCAGAAAGGCCGCAATATTTGCAAACATACGCCGCTCTTTCAAGGTATTCGGCTTTTCTTTTGTGATGGAATTGAGCATCGGCAACAGCTTCGTTTACATAAAGACCTTGCTCAATAGCTGATAGTAGCTCGTCGTCCGAAAGATTCACAATTTCTTCGGGGGTAATAACACGCGATATATAACTACGCATTTTACCGCGGCGCACCACGTCACTCCAACGCGGTTGCATACCGTAACCACCTTCAATACGACAAAGCACCACAGGAACCTTAAGCTTACGCGCTAAAGGAGCTACAGACGGGTTTATGTAAACCGTTTCGCCACTATAAGTACGGTTTCCTTCGGGCGCCATTGCAATTGTGCCGCCCTCTTTCACAACGCGCATACAGTTCATAACCGCTTTAACGTCGGTAGTTTGTTTTTTAATAGGAATAGGCGCCACTAAAAACTTTATTATTTTAGAAACAAAGCCGTTTGAAAATAAATCTTCGGTAGCCACAAAATAAACAGGTCTTTTAAATGATAATCCCACAAAAAATTGGTCAAACGATGTTTGGTGGTTAAACAAAATAAGGTATGGGCGTTTTTCCTCTTGGTGAAAAGGCTCAATCCTTATCCTGAATTTTATTCGAGCATAAAGTCCCAAAGTAGGATAAAGTATATTTCTAACAATTCTATGATAAAATTTAGTCCATTTTTTATTTTGCTTTTTCTTCATGCTCACCCTCCTCAGTAACTTTATATCCATATAATTATATTATAAAAATCGACAAATTTCAACTTTTAATTTAAAAAGGCACAATCGTGAAATTTATATTGAATTTACATTTTCTCTAATATATACTAGTGATAGAAAATGAAATATTTCTAAAGGTGATACAAATGTTTAATTTTTTTGTTGAAAAAGAAAATTTACAACAAAACATTTTTTCAATAACAGGCAACGACTATAACCACATTAAAAACGTTTTAAGAATGAAGACCGACGATGTTTTTTTAGTAAGTTGTGACGGTACAAGCCATTTGTGCCGACTTACATCCTTTACCGATGATGCCGTTTTGGCTGAAATCGTTGAAGAAAACTACCAAAACACCGAGCTTAAAACCAAAATATATCTCTTTCAAGGGATTGCCAAGGGCGAAAAGATGGAATGGATAATTCAAAAATGTGTAGAATTGGGCGTTTTTGAGATTATACCAACCGAAATGAGCCATTGTGTAGTAAAAATCGAAGAAAAAAAGAAAAAACAAAAGCAAACCAGATGGCAAGCCATAGCTGAAAGTGCCGCAAAACAAAGCAAGCGCACCGTAATACCCGAAGTTAAAGAACCTATATCTTTCAAAAACGCCTTAAATTATGCTAAAGATTTGGATTTACTGCTTGTACCTTACGAAAACGCACGCGGTATGATTGCCACCAAGGAAGCCTTGGAATCCATTAAAATCGGCAGTAAAGTCGGCATTTTTATCGGTCCCGAAGGCGGCTTTGCCGAAAACGAAGTTGAAGCGCTTAATCAAATTTCAGGTAAAACCGTATCATTGGGCAGCCGTATTTTACGCACCGAAACTGCTGCTATTACCGCTGTTTCAATGTGTATGCTTCATCTTGAAATGAACGGAGAAACCGAATGATAAACTTACCGCCCCAATTCGCCGAGCGTATGAAAAATATATTAGGCGACCAATATAACGATTACCTTAAAGCCCTAGAACAACCCGCAGTTAAGGGTTTTCGCGTTAATACCGATAAAATTTCGCTTGAAGATTTCGAAAAAATCAACCCCTTTGGAAATGAAAAAATCCCTTACGTAGAAAACGGCTTTTATCTTGATGCTACAAAAGCCGGCAACCACCCATACCACCACGCAGGTATAATTTATATTCAAGAGCCGGGCGCTATGGCACCTGTGGAATGTCTAGATATTGACCCCGATTGGTGTGTTCTTGATATGTGTGCCGCCCCCGGTGGCAAATCCACACAAGCCAAGAATAAGCTAAACGAAAACGGAATACTTGTTTCTAACGAAATTATTTCTTCACGGTGCAAAATTTTAACAGGTAATATTGAGCGTTTAGGCTTTCATAATACCGTTACAACCTGTATGGAGCCTAAAAAAATCGCAAAAACCTTCCCTGAAACCTTTGATTTAATAATAGTTGATGCCCCCTGCTCAGGCGAAGGTATGTTCAGAAAAGAAGAAACCGCCGTAAGTGAATGGTCGCTCGAAAATGTTTTAATGTGTGCCGAGCGTCAGCAATCAATTTTAGATGAAGCGGTCAAGGCATTAAAATCGGGCGGTACAATCCTTTACGCCACCTGCACCTTCTCATTAGAAGAAAACGAAATGGT
>JAZRBQ010000161.1:0-5167 GCA_045635145.1 Acutalibacteraceae bacterium
TAGATGCTGATAATAAGCTACAAGGTGTGCTTATTACACAAGATATTACCGAGCTTGTTGAAGAAGAAATGAGCGAGGACTATGCACGTCTCGCGGGTTTGTCTTCAGAAGAAGATTTGGAAGAGCCGTTAAAGAAAAGTATTGGCAAGCGTTTGCCGTGGCTTATCGTTCTTTTAGGTCTTGGCCTTGTGGTTTCAAGTGTTGTTGGCATATTTGAAGGGGTTGTGTCCCATATTGCGATTATTGTCAGCTTCCAGTCGTTGATTCTTGGCATGGCGGGTAATGTTGGTACACAGTCGCTGGCGGTTACTATCCGTGTGCTTATGGATGAAGAACTTACCTTAAAGCAAAAGCTTTTCCTTATTGGTAAAGAAGCGCGTGTAGGTCTTATTAACGGTCTTATTTTAGGTCTTTTATCCTTCGTGCTTATAGGTCTTTATCTCTTGATTTTCAAGGCTCAACCGCCTATGTTTGCCTTTGCGGTATCGGCTTGTACGGGTCTGGCGCTTGTGGTGGCAATATTGCTTTCAAGCCTTGCGGGTACAATTATTCCTATTATCTTTAAACGAATTAAAATTGACCCCGCAGTAGCATCGGGTCCGCTTATTACTACGATAAACGACCTTGTCGCTGTTATAGCATACTATGGCTTGGCGTGGATATTGCTTATAAACGTTTTAGGGTTATAATTAAAAACTACCTGTTACTTTTTAGTATCAGGTAGTTTTCTTTTTAAAGGTGCCCAATATTTGCATTAAACCCATTATTATAATAAGTCCGCCAAAGATTTTTCGTGTAATATCGCCACCGAAAAATTCGCTTAAATAAATACCAACAAAGGTGCCGACTATTCCAAAAAGTGAAATTGTTAAAACGGTTTTCCATTTAATTTCTTTTTTAAAGGAATAAATTATCACCGATAAAATACCAATAGGTATAAAGAAAAGAAGATTGATTCCCTGTGCGGTTAGTTGCGGGGTATCGGTAAAGAGTGTAAAATAAAGTATTAAAACACCGCCGCCGCCAAGCCCCATACTGCCGAGTATTCCCGAAAAAAGCCCTGCTAAAAGGGCGCTGATATTCACTTAATCAGCAGGCGAATGCCCGCATAAACCATAATTGCGCCGAAGATGCGACCAAGCCACAATGGCGAAATTTTTTTAAGCAAATAAGTGCCAATGCCCACCCCTAAAAGACCTGTGGGCATATAAATTACGGCCTGTGGGATAGTGACGTTGCCTTTGTAAAGATAAAGCCCTGCCGAAACAATAGTTATAGGTAAAATGATTGCAATGGCATTGGCGTGGCTTTCTTTTTGCGAAAAACCGATTTTTTTAAGCAAGGGCACGGCGATAATACCACCACCGGCCCCCAATGTTCCGTTTAATATACCAATAAGACCGCCAAGTGCGGCACAAAGTAGATTGTTTTTTGATTTCGGTTTCATATATTTATTTTCACCCCAAATATTTTAACCGCAAAGATTAATAAAATGTGAAAATTTTAAAAGCGGTTGAAAAAATGGGGATTATGTGTTAGAATGAACAAATAAAGGGAAGTGTTAAAATGGCTAAAAAGCGAAACGAAATAGTTGAAGAACAACGAAAAGCACGGCAAGAATTTTTAAAGCTAAAACAAATGCAAAGCGGGGAATTAGCGCCCGAAGCTGCGCCTTCGCAAATAGAATTAAAACCTCAGACTTTTAGTGAAAAGTGGCAAAACTTTTGGTATCACTATAAAATTCAAACCGTTATGGCGGCGTTTTTGGTGGCGATTATCGCAATAGTAACGGTTCAATGCGCTACTAGGGAAAAATATGATTTTTCGATTATGTATTTTTCCTTTAATGCAGCCGCGCCTGTTCAGTTACAAAAGGCGGAAGAATATTTTGAAAAGCGCGCTACCGACGTTGACGGCAACGGTGAGGTTAATGTACGTGTTATCGACTGTAGCTTTAATTCAGAGCTTAGGGATATGAACTATAGGCATGCCGCACTTTCAAAGGTGCAGTCAATCATTGCTACCGAAGAATCAACGGTGCTTTATTTGATTGATGAATCGGCCAAAGAACACTTTGAAAACGCTTTAGATTATTCACTCTTTAAGGGCGATTTAATTAAAATGGGCGATGAATTTTACAAAGAAACCACTAAAAAAACCGAAGAAGAAGATTTAAGCTTCCCTAAAGGTTTAATGTTGGGTCTTAGAATTATTGACGGAACAGCACTTGAAAAAAGTGAAGAAGCAAGAGAAGCCTTTTCATCTAGCGAAAAGTTTTATAATGAATTAAAAAAGCAAAACGGTTAATTCCGTTTTGCTTTTTTAATTTTATTTAAATGTAAGCTCACAACCAAGCGATTGCTGACATTCTTTAAGTCCGTCTTCTAAAATTGCTTTTGTGCGGTTGTAGGATTCGGTTAATTTAGATGCCAAATTAGGATATTTGGTGGTGGCAGTTTCAAGGTCTTCAATGGGATAGATAGTGTATTTATATCCGCCGTTTTGGTATTTGTTTACCCAAGTGGGAATAACTTTTATAGATTCGAGCGAAACGCTACCGTCATTACCTGATTTTTTTAGTGTGTAGCCAAACATTACGCCGTCTTCGGTGTGACCCTTGCGGGCGCTGCTTATAAGCTCACGGCGTTGGTTGGAAACGGCATTACCCAAAGAATAAATACAAATTGTGGTATTTTGAGAATCTTCTGAATGGATGAGTTCAATCGGCTGAACAACGTGTGGGTGGCCGCCGATTATCATATTAACCCCCATATTAGAAAGCTTTTGAGCAATTGATTTTTGCCAATTGTTTGCGGTTAGTTGGTATTCCTCGCCCCAGTGCATATAAAAGGTTATGTATTCGGCGCCGTTTTGCTTCATACCTTCAATTATGCTTTCGGCTTCGGTGTAAAATTTTTCGAGTCGCTGATAAGAAAATGTGTTTATATATTCGTTGGCGTCCTTATTAATAGCACCGCCGTTTAGGTATTTGCGGTCAGGGTCTGAGCCTTGTGTTTCGTAGGTGAAGTTGGCAATACCGATTTTGATACCGTTTACTTCTTTAACAAGGTATGTAGGTTCGTCGGGTGTGGCTTTAGTGCCGGTGTATTCAAGCCCCTTTTCGCCTAAAACCTGTGCGGTTCTCTTAAGACCGAAAAATCCCGTATCGTTAGAGTGGTTGTTAGAAGTCATAAGCATTTTGATACCACTATCTTTAATATTGTCTGCCAATTCGTCGGGGGTGTTAAAAGCGGGGTAGCCCCTATACTTGCCCGATTCGGTGCCTCCGAAGGTAAGCTCAAGATTGCCGATGGTTAAATCGGCATTTTTATAATAAGCTTGGGTCTCTTTAAAAAAGTCAGAAAAATCGTATCCGTCGTTTGTTTTTCCACCTTCAAGCTGGGGTTGATGCACCATAATATCGCCAATACTTAAAACGTTGGCGTAACTATCGGGAACAACTTCGGGTATGCTGCTGGTAAGGTCTGATGATACGTCCGAAACTGTGCCAGAGTTACCGCCACTTAAGGATTTTATAACAACTGTGCTAAGCGTAATAACGCCTATAAGCACTACTGCACAAAGGGTTAAAAATAGATTTCTTCTGATAATCGCTTTTTGACGTCTTGTTCTTTTTTTCATAAAATTCTCCAATTTCTATGAAGTATATCTTTTATATTATATATTATACTACTTTTATATAAAAATCAATATATATTTGGGCCTTTTGGCTTGACGAAAACGCTAAATATGGTATATAATGTAAAAGTATAATTATGTTTTAAGGAGCTATTTTAATGGCAAAACCTAAGGTTGAATACGGTAACGACAGTATAAAACAACTTAAAGGGCCTGACCAGGTGCGTTTGCGCCCCGCGGTTATTTTTGGTTCGGACGGACTTGACGGCTGTCAGCACAGTGTATTTGAAATTATTTCTAACTCAATCGACGAAGCGCGTGAAGGCTACGGTAATAAAATTGTTATTACAAAATATACCGATGGCTCTATTGAAGTGCAGGACTTTGGCCGTGGTGCACCTGTTGACTATAACGCTAAGGAAGAACAGTATAACTACGTGCTTTTGTTTGAAAGCCTTTATGCCGGCGGTAAGTATGATACTAACAGCGGCGGCGATTATGAATTTTCAATCGGTCTTAATGGTTTAGGCTTGGCTTCTACACAATTTGCAAGTGAATTTATGGACGTTGAAATTAAGCGTGACGGCTATAAATATAACCTTCATTTTGAGAAGGGCTATAATATCGGTGGTCTTAAAAAGGAAGAATATTCAGGTAAAGACACGGGTACCAAAATCCGTTGGAAGCCTGATTTAGACGTATTTACCGATATTGATATTCCTGTGGACTATTTTATCGATACATTAAAGCGTCAAGCTATTGTAAACGATGGTTTGGTGTTTGTTTTCCGTGAGCAGCAGGGTAGCCGTTTTATAAGCCAAGAGATTGTTTATAAAAATGGTATTACCGACTACGTTAACGAGATTGTCGGCGAAGACAAAATGGCAAACGTTCAGTTCTGGCAGACCGAACGAATGGGCCGTGACCGTGAAGATAAGCCCGAATATAAGGTTAAAATAAACGTTGCTATGAGTTTTAGTAACAAAAATCCTATGAAGGAATACTATCACAACTCAAGCTGGCTTGAACACGGCGGTGTGCCCGAAAAGGCAACAAGAAACGCCTTTTTGTCAATGGTGGATAGTTATATCAAGCAAACAGGTAAATATAAGAATAACGAGAGCAAGATTACCTTCTCGGATATCGAAGAATGCTTGGTTATTGTAATATCGTCATTCTCAACCATGACTTCTTACGAAAACCAAACCAAGAAGTCGATTACTAATAAGTTTATTTACGAAGCTATGGTTGACTTTTTGCGCCAACGCCTTGAGGTTTACTTTATTGAAAACAAGGCCGAGGCTGACAAGATTGCCGACCAGGTGCTTATCAATAAGCGTAGCCGTGAGAGAAGCGAAAAGGAAAGACTCAACCTCAAAAAGACCTTGCAAACCTCAAACGATATGACCAATAGAGTCCAGAAGTTTGTCGATTGCCGCTCAAAAGATGTTGCCGAGCGTGAGCTTTTCATAGTTGAGGGTGATTCTGCGTTGGGTGCTTGTAAACAGGCGAGATTCCCTGAGTTCCA
>JAZRBQ010000162.1:0-10057 GCA_045635145.1 Acutalibacteraceae bacterium
TTTCATACTTAAATGTAACCTTGCATTCGTCGCCCTTCTTAGCGTCGGCTTTAAGAACAATCTTAATTTGAGCTACGAAATTTTCTGCTGCATCAGAATAATATGCGATTACTTTATCCTTTTGTGTACCTGCGAAATCGCTGTCAGGAGTGATAGTGATTTTTTCAACAATATCATCGCCTGTAGTTGAGAAAGTGCCGAAGATACCGGCAATATTATTGTAACTAAAGTCAACAGTTACGGTTTCGCCAGCTTCAGTTTCGGTTACCGGAGGGATAACCGAAGCTGTAGCAGCAAAAATTGATGTGCAAATTAATAATGCGGTAAGGAACAAAACAAGTACTTTTTTCATAGTTTTCATGATTGCGCCTCCCCTTAATAAACTACGCTGCCCGCATTGAGCATGGTTTCATAATTTTCCCAATCAACCATCTTAGATGCGATTCTTGTAGCATCACCGATGTCGGTACGTGCGTTGCAGTTAGTATCAGCAGCCATTGATTGAATGTCGCTGAATGTGATTTCGCCAACGAGCATACGGCTGATTAATACAGCGTCGCCTACTTCGATACGGCCGTTAGCGTTGATATCACCTAAAACGATAATTTGATAGTTAACAACGTCAACTTCTTCAACGCCTTCGCGTCTTGCAGTTGCGGTAAGTTTACTACCGTTAGCAACGAGGTCGCTATTGGTTAATCCTTCAAATTCAACTTCAATAGTATCAGCATTATTAGCTTCAAGCTTAAGAAGTTCCTTAAATTCAGCAACTGTTAAACCTGCGATTTGAGTATCAACAACCAACATATTGTCGGTTACTTTTACAAGTGAGCCAGCAAGTTTTTCGCTTTCAACGAAGGTGGGATTACCGTGGCCGTCAACAAATACAGGAGCCTTAAGTTTTAATGCTGCGATAGCATTCTTAAGTGTTTCAGCTGCAGCGTCAACTTCAGCCTGTGTAGTAGCCTTTCTAGCTTCAATTGCCTTTGCTAATGCATCAGCAAGTACCTTCCAGGTTTCTTCGGTGTAATCATTTTCTTCAAGGGCTTCAGCAATTTCAATTTGCTTATTAAGTTCAGTGTAATCAATTACAACTGTGTTTTCTTCAAAGAGCTTAATCTTAAGAACTGCGTTTGTAATAGCGATGTCAGCCTCTAAAGCGTAACCGCGGAACAAGCTCTTCTTATAAAGTCTTTCAATGTTTGCGCGTGATGCACCATAATTGCCATCAGCGTCGATAAAGCTACCAAGAGTACGGCTGCCGCCTTCAAGGTTAGCCTTTCTTACAGCAAATGCTGCAAGCTTACCAATGCGGTCGTAAAGTTTTTCAAGTTCAACAACATCGTTAGCAACAACGTCGGTTAAGCCGAGTGCCTTAACCATATCCGTGAAGCTGTCGTGTACGCCTACGTTTTCAACAGCCTTAATAAGTTGTTCAGCCTTTAATGCATTGAATGCATTTCTAAGCTTAGTGATATCGCCTGTTTCGTAGTAAGCGTTAATGCCTTCTACTAAACCAGCTCTTTCAGCAGGATTAAGGCCATCAGCGATAATTGTGCCAAACATTACAGCATAGTTGGGGTTAGACCAATCAATTCTTACGTCAGCATCAGCAGAAGCGCTTACCTTAATATCCTTGCCATCCTTGCCGTGTGCAAGATTTACGTTGATATCAGCATCAACAGTTTCGCCTAATTCAGCAAATATATCTGCTACAAGGGCCTTATCTTCTTCATTACCGTTAATGTAAATCTTAAGCATGCCTTCGTTAGCATTTTTACCTGAAACTACGTTGCTTGTGATGTAGTCGCCGTTTTGAACGTGTTCAAATTCTACAGCCCAAGGCTTAGTAACGATTTCATATTCAAGAACGGGTTCGTTCTTTTCAATGGCTTCGCTAATTGCAGCAAAGTCTAAAATGTCATCAAGTACTGTGTTGATAAACTTAGTAAGTTGTTCGCTGTCGATAACTGCTAAAGCTTCTTCAATAACAGTATCAAGACGGTCGCTTGAAGTGTAAAGGCCGATTACGTCATCAAATGTTAAGTCATAGATGAGGTTGCCGTCAAGCTCAAGATAGTTGCTTGTGTATCCATTAAAGAGAAGGTCACAAGCGATATCAATAGCGATTGATGTAAAGTCAGGCATTTCGTTAGTGCTGATAAGAGCAGCATTTACAGAAACAATAACATCACCGTTTTCAGTCTTTGCAATGTCATAGTACTTATTAGCGACTACGCCGTCGCTACCTTGTACGAAGCCTGCCTTAATATAATCGGTAACGTCCTTATCAAACTTACCGGCAACAACTGTAGCCTTGCCGGAAACTTCGCCTGTTACGTGACCAATTCGTGTTGTTTTGATGTTGCTGTCGATAATAACGGTTGTATCATTAGCGGTAATAGAACCATCTAACTTGTGGCCGTTAAGATTAAGAAGAGCAGCGCCGTTAAAGGTTAAATCAGCCTTAACGTCGTCGAGTAATACAATAGCTGACTTGCCCTTAATTTCGGACATCTTCTTTGCAAGGTCTTCAGTAAGACCAATCTTATTGGTAAGACCATCGGCATCAACGTCAAGATAGAGAGCTTCATAATCTTTAGCGAGGTCGCTTAAAGCTATACGAACGCCGATATCAAGACCTGTTTGCTTTTCAGCAATAATGTTGCCGAGTGTACCAAGATTCATAGAATCAACGAATGATTCAATTGACAAGTTACCAGCAGCAGTACCGCCGATTTCGTCATAAGAGAAGGTTGCGTCTGTATAGAAGGATTTAATCTTTGAGAAGAGCGTTTCTGCGCCCTTTGTAGATGAAAGGTCGAGGTTAATGCCAAACTTGGCCAAAGTGTTATCAAAGGTTTCAACTGTGATGTCACCCTTGAATAACGGGAGTAACATATCATTTACGAATGTAACTGCAATTTCACCGTTAACAGCATTCATATCCTGAATGTCTAAGTTTTCGGTAACGAGAAGTGCTGCTAAGAATGCTTCGTAAGCCTTATCAGGAAGATTAAGAGTAACCGAAGCTGCACCATCAAATTCGAATGATATTAAAGAACTAAGTTTATCTTCAAAGAGATTTCTAATTTGTACAAAATCAGAGTTAACTGCGCCGAGTGTTACATATAAAGGAAGGCTTGTAACGTCAGCATCAGTAGTACCGAGCTGCATTGTGGTTTCCATTAATTTGCCGCCCATAGCGCTCATATCTTTATTAGAGATAATGTTGCCATCTAAAGCAGGCATATTATTAATGTTGCCGTTTGCATCTACGATGTTGAGTAATTCGTCGCTGCCAAAGCCGCTGGTTAACAATGCATCAACCATTGTTTGTAAATAAACGCTACCGTCAGCTAAGAATTTATCGTTATTAATACCAACGTAAGGATATGCGCCTTGTACCATACCCATTGCCATACCCTGAACTGCGCCCATAAGACCGTTGGGTGCACTTGCATCAATCTTCAATACGATAGAGAACTTGCCGTCCTTATCTTCAACCAAAGCAAATACTGCTTGATTGTTGCCGATTGAATCGTTCAAGCTATTTACATAATTTACAAGATTTTCACGGAGAATATAAACTTCTTTTCTTGTAACCTTGAAGTTACCGTTAACAACCATATCAAATTCATCGTTGCTTAAGGTGTAGCTTGTGCCACTAACCTTAACGCCATTGATATAGTAATCGTAACGATAAGCAGCATCGGTGCTAGCAGGAAGTGTGATACTCTTACTCTTTATATATATATATTGTGTATCGGTACCGGGAACTTCCACGCCAAAGGACTTATAAGTCCAAGTAAATTCATAAGAAGTTGTTGTAATATCGCCAACCTTTGTGCCGATTAAAGCGTCAAAAATGCTATCAGCATAGTCGGTGTCATAATACTTAACATTAATAGATTGTGCTGCAAGTTCAGCCTTAATAGCATTCTTAATAGAATTTACAAAGTTAGCGTCTGCAACTGTATCATTAGCAACTGTATTAGAAGTGATTGTTGTGTTCTTGCCACCTTCAATTTGTAAGGTAACGGTAATAGCAGTCTTGTGTGATGCTACAACAACGATGGTAGAATCTTCAAGATTTAAGCCTTCGCTAAGTGCATCAAACTTTGTAACAGTACCGTCAGCCTGTAAATCAGCTGTAAGTTCACCCAATTTATCGCTATCTAAGTTGATAAGCGCATTAGGAGCAGAAAGAGCTTCTTTAACGCTTGTCATGGTTGTTTCAAGGCTGGTAAGCTTACCAACGTATTCGTCAACCTTATCAGGACTTACAATATTAGAAGGTAATGAACGGATAAGTCTTTCAAGAGCTTCAATCTTATCGTCAGCTGTTAATGTATCATCGTCACCGAGCATTGCATACATATAATCAGCCATCTTAGTGATTTCGTTACGAACAGTCGCGTTATTATTATAGTAATAAAGCAACTTATCAGAAGAAGCTGAATATTCGTTAACTACGTCAAAGAGATAAAGATTGGTAGCGCCCATGCAGTTAGCCTGAATATCATCAAGCACACCTGCAAAGCTAGCCTTAAGAGCAGCATCCTTAGCAGCATCATCACTTAAAGTTGTGTTTTCAATAAGACCTGCAAGAATGTTTACCATTGTGCGATTAAGGGTTTCTAAGTTACCCTTTTGTGCAGCAATTACGTCAAACGCATCAAGCTGAGCCTTTGCTTCTTCGCTGAGAACTGCAGGAATATTTGCTATATCAAGAACAGTACCGTTATCATAATTTGTAAGATACAAACGATAGCTTACTGTTACGGTATCAAAATATTCGTTAATTTCTACGGTGTTATTACCATTGAAGAAGTAGGTGTTACCGTTTGAAAGTGTATAGCTGTAAGGCTTCCAAGAAAGGTTGTTATAACTTGCGCTGTAATCAACTGCGGTTAAAACGTCACCTTCAAGCTTTACAATACCCTTTGTATTATCAGGATAACGAACTGAAACTATTTCGTTACCAAATAAAGCGCCGGATGTTAAAATATCTTCTGCTTTACCTTCAAGGTAATTGTCAGCAACGATTTGATAAAGGTCGGAAGAAATGTAAGACTTACCTTCCTTACGGCTGATTTGAACAGCTTCAACTACCTTATAGCTTGAGCCCTGTGCATAGTAAGAGCCTGCAATAGTGTAGTCGTAAGCCTTCAATTCATCAGCGTGACTTTCAAGTTTTACGATATATCCATAAGGATAAGCAACTGTTCCCTGTGAGCCATATGTGAATGTAACGTCATACATCTTAGGTGCGTATGTGATTACATATTCAAGGTCTGAAGTAAGAGTTTCAGGTAATTCGGTTGTAGTTACATCAAATTTACCATCAACATAAGCCGAACCCCAAGCAGTCTTGGTGCTAGCTTCAATGCCGCTTTCAGCAACAGCAGCTAAAATTTCAGCCTTAGTTGCATTTTCAGCAAGGGTTACTGTAGTAGTAGCCGAGCCGTATTCATAGAAAGCAACTTCGTCCTTAGTAGTATCGGTAAGGTTCAATGCAACCTTAACTGTTACGTCAAACATACTCATGTTGTACTGTACAGTTGCGGTAGATACTCTAAGGGGATTCTTAATTTCAAGTGCTAAAACGTTAGTAAAGTTTTCGATTTTAGCGAGCTTTTCATCGATTTCTTTATAATCATCAGCGGTAATTTCATTTTTAACCAATTGCTGTCCTAAAGCAGACCAATCTCTTTCGGTTACATCTGCAAGGTCTTTAGCAGCGCCTTGAATTGCAGAACGCAATGTAAAGAGAACTGAAAATTCATTCTTATCAACAGAATCTATAAGAGTCCAGAATGCCGCGGTAAGAATGTTTTCAAGGTTTGTTTTAAGTTCTTCAGCTTCTGCTTTAATTTTAGCACCGTTTTCGATAAGGTATTGAACCTTGCTTTCGGATGCTTCGTATTCGCTAATCATTGTGGTAAGGTTGAGCTTGCCATCATTAGCGGCCATCTGTGAATTTAAAGCGAGTGTTGAAGTCTTGGCTTCGTCGGTATTAAAGGTTACGGTAAGGCTTTGTCCATAAAGGGTTACCTTAATACCATCGGTTGCCAACTTAACCAATTCGGGCATTGCCTGTTCAATTATAGCAATGTCACTCTTAACGTCAGCAAGGTCTTCAAGATTGGCAAGACCGTTTGCTAAGTAAGATGGTGCGTTAAGAAGAGCTGTTTGAGTTGCATTGGCAACTTCAATATCCAATGCATAGTTAGCAACTACAGAGAAAGCATTACCGTCATAGGTGTATGTGCCTTCGCCGTTAGTGAGTGCAACAGTTTCCTTAACTTCTGTTCCAACTACAATGTTTACAGACTCAGCAGTCCAAAGATAACCGGTTGTACCTTCGTAAGTACCAACAGTAATTTTCTTATTGTCGGTATCTACAGAGATAAGACCGTCATCTGAATCGGGAACTAGGTATGAGTGAGTGTCACCCACTAAAAGACCCGAACCGATGAGTTCCTTTTCTGCAGCTGAAAGGTCATAGTTTTGAGCTACAATCTTTCCGTCTGTTGTAGTTTCGTTTTCGTTGGTGTCAGCTAATACCTGCATACCTTGAAGTGGTACTGCAAGTGAAGCTATTAACGCCAAGACCAAAACTACGGCCTGTGCTTTTTTGAAAAAGCTTCTATTCTTTTTCATTGTCTTCTCCTCCCAAAGAACAATATATTGTGATACTATCTATTTTTGCACAAATTGTGTTGTTACTTAGTTCGCAAAATCGCAAAAATATAGATATAACAATTTATCATATTATACTACTATATGCGCCCAAAGTCAAGGAAACATTATAAATAATATTATATATAATATATATACGCGTAAAAATATTCAAAATTAGGGTAATCAAGCATTTTATTTTTGATTACACGGGTTTTCGGCGAAAGGTCCAACTTTAAATATATGTATTATTTTATACTACTTTATACTACTTGTCAATATATTGGCGCATTTTATCATATAATAACCTTGAGGTGAGTTAAATGAAACCTTTGAAGGAAAAAATCAGCATCACTATCGACGGCGACATTTTGGAAAAAGTAAGACTTGAATCCGAAAAAGACGACCGTTCACTTTCGCAATATATAAACCTCGTTTTAAAGCATCATATTACAGAAATCGAAAAGAAAAAATAAAAGCATTAGGGAGAGATGTTTTGGCATCTCTCCCCTTTTTGTCGGCAAGTTTATTTGACAGTTCTTACCGTCTTATGATATATTAAAAACAGCAATTGTTTTTTATGAGGAAAACTATGAAAAATTGGAATAAATTAAAGCCACAGGCATTAGAGGTTTGGCGCCTAAGCCTGCCCGCCATTTTAACCCAAATAACCACTATTGTAATGCAGTATATCGACTCGGCAATGGTGGGTAACTTAGGGGCGGATGCTTCGGCTTCAATCGGGCTTGTTGCCTCTACCACTTGGCTCTTCAACGGGGTAACTTATGCAGTCACAGCAGGCTTCTCAGTACAGGTAGCGCATCACATCGGCGCAAAGCAGGAAAAACATGCTAGAAACACAGTAAAACACAGTCTTTTAACCGCACTGATTATCTCAATATTTTTATGCATTTTAGGGCTTCTTATAAGCACCCCACTCCCCACTTGGTTAAAGGGAAATAATAGCATAAAACAGGATGCATCAAACTACTTTTTTGTCTTCGCATTAATGCTTCCGTTCACACAAATTTCAGGCCTTTGTTCATCGTATTTGCAGTGTTGCGGCAACATGGTAACTCCTAGCATTTTGAACGCCTTAATGTGCTTATTAGACGTCATTTTAAACGCGATTTTTATCCCAAAATACGGCGTTTTAGGGGCTGGTATCGGCACAACTTTAGCCTGTGCGATTGTAAGTTTTGCAATGTTTTTTGCTTGTTGTTTATTTAATAAAACCCTTACGTTACGCCACCGCGAAAGGCTGATTTTTAAGAAAGAAATTCTTCAAAAAGCCCTTAAAATAGGCTCTCCCGTAGCCGTGCAAGAGATCGCAATGTGCGGCGCTATGGTGGTTTCTACCGCCATTATAGCACCCTTGGGTTCGGTGGCAGTCGCCGCCAATTCTTTCGCCATTACAGCCGAAAGTCTTTGCTATATGCCGGGCTATGGAATAGGCACCGCAGCCACAACTTTAGTGGGTAGAAGCTACGGTGCAAACAACCTTAAACTCGCCAAAAGACAGGGTAATATTTGTACCGCTATGGGCGGAATTTTTATGGCGTTTACAGGTGTCATTATGGCTCTGTTTTGCCCCTATGTTTTTATGTTTTTAACCCCCGACCAAGCCGTGCGAAATTTGGCAACCGAAGTGCTTAGAATCGGCCTTATTGCCGAGCCGCTTTTCGGCGTTTCAATAGCGGCGGCAGGCGCACTTCAAGGCACCGGCGACACCCTTGTTCCAAGCCTTATGAACTTGGGTAGCATCTGGCTCGTTCGCATAGGTTTGGCACTGATTTTGGTAAAGCCGTTAGGTCTTCATGGTATGTGGATTGCAATGGCGGTAGAGCTATGTGTTCGCGGTATTCTTATGCTTTGGCGACAAAAGACGTCTAAGTATTATAAGCACAAATAAAAGCACAAAAAATCCCAATGAAGCTAATACTTCATTGGGATTTTTAATTTTAAAAACATTCAACCGACGATTATATTCCGTCCGCACTACCAGCCCATTTAGTAGGGTCGGGCGAATCCCACCACTCATTGTAGCGGCGCCATTCATCTTCAATTTCTCTTTCTAATTTAACATAATCTCTTGCAGCTTGTGCCCAATACTCATTATGCCGACGTTTTTCTTCTTCACGTCTTTCGCGTTCACGTTTTTGCTTTTCTTCATATTTAGCGCGTTCTTCGGGGTCAACTTCAATCCATTTTTGATAAGAATCGTCCTTAAATTTTTCCAACGTTTCACAGCGTTCTTGCCATTTTCTTCCATAATAAAGCGGGTTAAAAAACCTTTCAAAACCAAAGACACTCACTATAGCCAAAAGTTCTGTAAATACAACCATAGGTATAACCATAACCGCAAGCATAGCAATAATAATTAAAACCCAACCAAGTATCGCATCCGCTTTACTTGAAGCTATCTCAAGAACACGTTCTGCAATTATTTGACGATTTTCGGTCACAGCCAACTGGTAAGCTATCGGCAAAAGCACAAATACAGCAACTGCAATATGATGCGTGTATTCAAAATTATCAAGAAAATAAGGAAAACGCTGGGTATGATGCAACCTTTGGCTACGAATATAAATCGCCTTAGCACGTGCAATAGGTTCGCTCGCCAACGGAACATCTTTTTCTTTGGCAAGTTTTTTACTAATAAGAATAGTGATTCCCTTACATAATACCGCTGCCAACAACGGAATTATAAACCATCCCGCTATCACAATCAAAACCGTAGCATACCACGGGTAAGGGCTTAATGTATATATGTTCTTTTCAGCCAATACTGCAAACGAATCAGCGAATTCCTTCCATCTTGGGAAAGCCATTATCAACGCAGGAAGAACAAGGGCATACATTGCCAATATCGCATACACGTAAAAAAGAAACATCCCCACAAAGTAGGTTACAACAGCGTCGGCTTTTCGAGTTTTTAACATACACTCAAGTTTACCCATTATTCGCCAATTTTCTTCATCGGATAAATTTTCTACGCTTAGTTCTTCAAACAGCTTCATAAAGACACCCCTTTGTATTTTTATGCTATCATAAAACAATTTCGTTGTCAATATAGCATTAAACCGAAGAATCCGCAGGTTCAAAATTCTATTATTCAAAATAAAAAACCCAAATGAGCTAATGCTCATTTGGGATTTTTGGTCCGAGTGACAGGACTTGAACCTGCGGCCTCTTGACCCCCAGTCAAGCGCGCTACCAGCTGCGCCACACCCGGAAATATGTAGTTTTTCAAATTGCACTTTTCTTAAGCGCAAAAACTATTATAACACAATTTTTCGATTTGTCAATAGAAAAAAGGTTGCCTTTTTTAAAAAATCAAAGGCAACCCTTTATTTTTTAAAAAATTATTCAG
>JAZRBQ010000163.1:0-6704 GCA_045635145.1 Acutalibacteraceae bacterium
ATTCTTCTAAAATATTCGTGGCGGGTGTAGGATAAAAAGCTTCGCGAATCGGTAAGCATACCAACAAAATTGCCAAGTAAGCTGAGGTTTGCCAAGGAAATAAGCTGGTCGCGCATACCTTGCTTGTTGTCGTTAAACCACCAAGCGCTGCCGTGTTGAATTTTACCTGCGATTTCGGTACCTTGGAATGCACCTATAAGTGTATCTATAAAAGAGTTGTCCGATGCATCAAGGCTATAAATAATTGTTTTGGGGAGTGAATCCTTAGAATAAAGCTCGTCAAGAAGTTTAGGCAGGGTAGAGCTTGATTCGTGTGGACCTATGCAGTCGAAACCTGTGTCAGCGCCGAGTAATGCGAACATTTTAGAGTTGGGGTTTCTAAGGCAGTTATAATGTAACTGCATAACCCAACCTTTTTTCGCGTATTCTTCGGCACAAAATACCAAAAGCTCGGTTTTAAAGGCATCGGCATCAGTTTGAGTAATTTCTTCACACTCAAATGCGCTTTGCATCAATTCATTAAGTTTGTTTTCGGGCAACTTGTTATATACCATATAATCAAGGCCGTGGTCACTGGCGCGACATCCACAAAAATCGAAATAATCAATGCGTTTTTTAAGTGCTAATTTAAGTGATTCAACCGAATTGATTTCGATTTCAGCCACCTTTGAAAGTTCTTCGATGTATTGAACCCAACCATTCTTTTCAATATTAAGTGCTTTATCAGGGCGGAAGGTAGGGGCTACAACAGTATCAAATGTATCATCTTGAGCTATTTTTTTGTGCCATTCAAGTGTGTCTAACGGGTCATCGGTGGTACCGATAAAGGCAACGTTACTCATTTTTATAATATCACGAACACCAAGATTGGTGTTTTGTAATTTGTCGTTTGCTAAATTCCAAACTTCTTCAGCAGTATCGCCGTTGAGTGTACCTTCAAAGCCAAAATAATTTTTAAGCTCTAAATGGCACCAATGATACATAGGGTTACCAATGGCTTTTGGTAGTGCTTCGGCGAATTTTTGGAACTTTTCACGCGGGTTAGCATTGCCTGTGATAAAGCGTTCATCAACACCGTTTGAGCGCATTATACGCCATTTATAATGGTCGGCTGAAAGCCACACCTCGAATAAATTATCGAATTTTTTGTTTTCAAAAATTTCTTTTGGGTTAACGTGGCAATGATAGTCGATAATCGGCAGTTTTTTTGCGTAATCATGATAAAGTGTTTTTGCGGTATCGGTTTTTAGCAAAAAATCATTATCTAAAAACTGTTTCATAAACACACTCCTTTATATGTGATGTGAATTAATCAATCGATATGCTTGTGCGGTATTCCGATGGGGTTTTGCCGGTAGCTTTTTTGAATATACGGCAAAAATAATGCAAATCTAGAATCCCGCAATGTTGTGCTATAGTTTGAATTTGTAAATTTGTGTTTTTTAACAGGTGTTTTGCGTGCTGAATACGCTTTTTGTTTACGTATTCGGTAAGGGTTGTGCCGTTTTCTTTCTTAAATAAACCCGAAAGGTAACTTGCGCTTACGTTATTGGCGGTGGCAAGCTCTTTTAAGGTTAAATTGCCGGATAAATCACTTTCTATTTTAAGAATGATTTTTTTAATCAAAGGAGAAAGGTTTTTAACCGAATGGTGCCTTACTAACTGGCAATACGTTTTAATAAGTTCGAGCATAAAGTTTTGGGTAACACTTAAAGAATTTAAATTTTCAATTCTTTTTGCAAAATCGCTTGATACGTTGTTAAGATAATAAGGGTGAACACCGCCTTTTTCGGCTGCTTTTCTGCAAAGGGTATTCATAATGATACAATAGTTTTTAAGGCTTCTTAATCGATCAGAAGAGCGATTTTCAAACGCTAGCGACGAAAAAGAAGAAAGCATAATTTCGGCTTTGTGAACTGCACCGTGCGAAACAGCACTCATAAGCTCGTTTTCAAAATCGTACCTTTTTTCCAGCATTTGAATATTAAGCTCGTTTGATTCGGTTGCCGACTTTTGATTAATATTCGTTTGCATAAAAGAAATCGGGTTATCGAGCTCAATATCGATATTTTCAAAACCGCCGTTCCACAAAAATTCCGCAAAAGAATCAACCATTGCGAATATTAGGTTTTCCTCTTTTATAATAGGTATTGCTGAATAAAATATTTCAAGCTTATTCAAATCTTTGGGAGAAATACCAAGATTTTCGCCTTGCTCTAATATGTGTTGGTGTGTTATATCTATATTAAGGTAGGGACCAATAATAAAAACACGTTTATCGTTATTTTGATAGGGGAGCAGCAAAAAAATGTAACGGCATAAAAAAACATCAGTAAGGCGGTAAACTGTTCGCTCACGGGTTTGTGGAAAGTAATCATAAAAGGTTTTGCCGGAACCGGTTAACATTGTGTATATATTGTTACCCTTGCTGTCAATATTTTCTTCGGGGTTTATAATCTCGGCACTGAGGTGGCATTTTTTAAGCATTTTTTTAAAAAGCCAGAGTTCACTATCGTAAAACACTAAAAGCCTCCTTACTATAAAATACACAAATTTCCACATTAATTTTGTTTGATTATAGCATATTTATAACAACATTTCAATGCTTTTTGAAACATTTATATAAAAATAGTGCAAAAAAAGATTAAAAAAATGCTAACCAAAAGCAATGAAATGAATTATAATGTGATTGTACCCAAAAATTAAGGGGAATAAAACGACTATTTTGTTAAAATAGTATGAAAAGAGGAAAAGTTATGGACAATAATAACAACAAACGCCCATTTGGTATGCGTGACAAATTAGCATATGCAGCCGGTGACCTTGGCTGTAACATGAGTTTTGCGCTCAAGGGCACAGTTCAAACCTTCTGGCTTGTTTATATGATGATGGAAACAGGCTTGCTTTCAATCTTACTTTTGATTGTGCAAATCTGGGATGCTATTAACGACCCCATTATCGGTTCAATTATAGATGCTGACCGCAAGAGTTATAAAATGGGTAAATTTAAAACCTATATTTTATTCGGTGCGTTAGGCTTATTAGTTGGTGGTGCTGCGGTATTCCTACCTTTCCCCAATGCTCAGGTTTGGGTTAAAGCTGCTTTATTCATCGGTGGTTACATCATTTGGGATGCTTTCTATACCATTGCTAACGTTCCTTACGGTTCAATGCTTTCATTAGTTACTGAAGACGCTGGCGAACGTGCACAACTTTCTACCTGGCGTTCAATCGGTTCTATGATTGGTAACATTTTACCAAACGTAATTCTTCCAATGCTTATTTGGGAAAAAGTATTTGATAAAGACGGCAATCCTGTAATCAATGAAGAAACAGGCGTACAGGTACAAAAATTACTCGGTGACCGCGTATTTATCGCTGCACTTATAATGGGTGTTTTAGGTCTTCTTTCTTTCTTATTTATGATTAAGAACATCACAATCCGTGTTGATGAAAACTTAGTTAAAACAAATGAAAACGAAAAGTTCAACGTAATTAAAGCTTTCGGTAACTTCTTAAAGAATCGTCCTGCAGTTGGTGCTACACTTGCTGCTATGGGTATGTTCTTGGGTATGAACGCTGCTACTACCGCTGTCGCAATTATGTTTGCTACATACTTTGGTATGGCACAGCTATCAGGTGTTGTTCAAATGATTGGTTTCTTGCCAATGTTCTTGTTTATGCCTTTTATTAAGAAGATTGTTAACAAGTTCGGTAAAAAAGAAGCTTCTGTTGCCGGTACAATCGTATCCTTAATTGGCGGCGCATTTATGCTTATCTTCCCATTGATTTCAAACAAGAGTGTATCCTTGGTATTATACTTAGTAGGCCTTGTAATCTTTGGTTTAGGTATGGGTGTTTACACCTGCGTATCTTGGGCATTGATGGCTGATGCTATTGACTACAACGAATGGAAAACAGGCAAACGCGAAGAAGGCACCGTTTATTCATTACACTCCTTCTTCCGTAAGTTAGCACAAGGCGTTGGCCCCTCAATTGTATTGCTTATCATGGGCGCTTTAGGTTATGTTTCTGATTTGGGTACCGGTGGTCAATCTGCTGCTACATCTTACAATATGTGTTGGTTAGTTGCAGGTCTATATTTGTTTAGCGCTATTATGCAATTTATTGGCATTGCTGTTATCTATAATTTGGACAAAAAGACAATGGCTCAAATGAATGCAGAATTAGCTGAACGCCGTGCTAAATAAATAATTCAATTTTCGGTGTCCGTAAGGTTACTTTCGGGCACCGTTTATTCAAGATTTTACGCAATTTTTTTGGAGGATTTTAAATGAGAACAATTTTAAACTTTAATGCCAAATGGGCATTTACAAAACAAGCAACCGAAATCCCTACCGTTATTGATAATAAGTGGGATTTTGTAAATATTCCGCATTGTTGGAATGCTATTGACGGTCAAGACGGCGATAACGACTATTTCCGTGGAAAAGGCTATTATGCAAAATCATTTATGAAAGCTGATTTGCCCACAGCGGATAAATATTATTTGGAAATTAAGGGTGCTAACTCATCGGCTGAAGTTTATTTAAACGGCGAAAAATTAGCCGAACACCACGGCGGTTACTCCACTTGGAGAGTTGATTTAACAGATAAATTGCAAGTTAGCAATATGCTTGTAATCGTGGTAGATAATGCCGCTAATGAAACAGTTTATCCCCAAACCGCTGACTTTACCTTCTACGGCGGTATTTACCGTGATGTGAACCTTATTTGTGTAAATGAATCACATTTTTGTCTTGACTATTACGGCGGACCGGGTCTTGCCATTACTCCTATTATCGAAGGCAAGGATGCTAAGGTAGAGGTTGAAACCTTTGTTGATAATATGAAGGAAGGTCAAAAGTTAGTTTATACTATCTACGACAAGGAAGAAAATGCTATTTCTTCTATCGAAACTACCGATACTAAGGTTGTTTTTGATATAGAAAACGTTCACCTATGGCACGGCCGTAAAGACCCATATTTATACTGCTGTGAAGTAGAATTAGTTGAAAACGGCGAAGTAATTGATAACGTTTGCAATCGTTTTGGTTGCCGCACCTTTAAAATCGACCCCGATAACGGCTTTATATTAAACGGTGAAGAATATCCGCTTCGTGGTGTTTCTCGCCACCAAGATAAATGGGGTAAGGGTAACGCATTATCACCCGAAGACCACGAACTTGATATTAAACTTATTCACGAAATGGGCGCTACTACTATTCGTTTGGCTCACTATCAACACGACCAATATTTCTATGATTTATGTGACGAATACGGTCTTGTTATCTGGGCTGAAATTCCTTATATTTCACGCCACATGCCGGATGCCCGTGAAAATACAATTTCACAAATGAAGGAACTTGTAATCCAAAATTACAACCACCCCTCAATTGTTGTTTGGGGTCTTTCTAATGAAATTGGTATTGGTGGTTCAAGTGATGATTTATTAGAAAATCACAACATTCTTAACGACCTTTGCCACGAATTAGATAAAACACGTCTTACCACTATTGCAGCAGTTTCGATGTGCAAGATTGACGACCCGTATTTACAAATTCCCGACGTTGTTTCCTACAACCATTACTTTGGTTGGTACGGCGGCGATACTTCAATGAACGGACCATGGTTTGATAATTTCCACAAGACACATCCCACGATTCCGATTGGTTGTTCTGAATATGGTTGCGAAGCGCTTAACTGGCATACTTCCGACCCACGCCAAGGCGACTACACCGAAGAATATCAGGCATATTACCACGAAGAGCTTATTAAACAACTCTTTAGCCGCAAATATATGTGGGCAACTCACGTTTGGAATATGTTTGACTTTGGCGCTGATGCCCGTAATGAAGGCGGCGAAAACGGTCAAAATCATAAGGGTCTTATAACCTTTGACCGTAAGTATAAAAAGGATTCTTTCTATGCTTATAAGGCTTGGCTTTCGGACGAACCATTCGTTCATCTTTGCGGTAAGCGTTATATTGACCGTGTTGAAGATAAGACTAAAGTTACCGTTTATTCGAACTTACCCGAAGTTGAACTTTTTGCAAACGGCGTATCGGTTGGTAAAATTGCTGCCGAAGACCACTTCTTCTATTTTGAAGTAGATAACGTTGGTGAAACCAAACTCACCGCTGTTGCAGGCGACTGCAAGGATGAAAGTGTAATCCGTAAGGTAGAAGTATTTAACGAAGCTTACCGTCTTGTTGAAAAGGGCGCTATTCTTAACTGGTTCGATATTGAAGAACGCGAAGGCTACCTTTCACTCAATAATAAAATGGGTGAAGTATTACAAACCTTGCAAGGTAAAATGCTCTTTATGAGTATGATGGGCAAATTTATGGGTGGCAAAAACGGTAAGATGGAAGCAATGGGCTTCGAAATTGGACCCGATATGATCTCTATGATGAATGGCTTTACCGTGCTTCGCTTGTTTACACTTATGGGCGGAATGATGGACGTTAAGTTTACTAAGGAACAGTTGTTAGATATTAACGCTAAACTTAACAAAATTAAAGCACCTAAGAAAAAATAAAATCTAAATAACAACAACCGCTAAGGTCTATACCTTGGCGGTTGCTTTATTTCTTGTGGGGTGTTATAATAGAATTATAAAATTTAAGGGGAATTAAATTGCGTAAAAAGTTTATTTTTTTAACGATTTTGTTTGGTTTCTTGTTTAACTTTTTGTTTATTGC